>NZ_JAENSV010000029.1:0-63940 GCF_016613265.1 Pseudomonas sp. MF6751 | reverse complement strand
CACAGGCGTTGGTAATACTGGCCCGCAAGCTTGCTCGGGTGGTGTTCGCTCTGCTGAAAGGGCAAAGCGAATATCAACCAAAAGTTGGTTGAGGGTTGCCCCTCAACCATAGAATCTCCCACAGGGGGATCGCATTAGGGCAGAGAGGGTTACGCCAGGCTCTTGCTGACCACCTCAAACACATCGCTGGACAGCTCACCCGCGCCCAGGATGCGCTCCAGCTCCGCTTTCATCAGCGCCTGCCGTGCGCTGTCGTATTTACGCCAGCGTGTCAGCGGCGCCAGTTGGCGCGAGGCGATCTGCGGGTTCAACGTATTGAGCTGGATCACCAGGTCCGCCAGGAAACGGTAGCCCGAGCCATCCGCCGCATGGAAGTTGATCAGGTTCTGCCCGGCAAATGCGCCCACCAGCGCGCGCACCTTGTTGGGGTTCTTGATGGTGAACGCCGGGTGCTCCATCAACGCCTTGACCCGCGCCAGCCCGCCCGGCAAGGTGCTGCCGGCCTGTACGCTGAACCATTGGTCCATGACCAGCGGGTTGTCCTTGAAGTTTTCCGCAAACACCGCCAAGGCCTGGACTTTCTCTGCTTCGAACGGCGAGTTCACCAGCACCGCCAACGCCGTCAGGCGTTCGGTCATGTTATCGCTAGTGTCGAACTGATCCAGGGTGGCCGCCAACACTTCTGGCTTGCCGCTGAGCATCAAGTAAGACAGCGCGATGTTCTGCAGCGCACGGCGGGCGAAGTGCTCGGCTTCTGCCACGTAAGGCGTTTGCTTGGACAGCTCGCGGTTGGCCTGGTAGCGCAGCCACAAGCCTTCGAACAGGTTGTCGGCCAGTTGCTTGCGGGCAAACTCGCGGGCAGCGTGGATAGCGTCCACATCCGCCACCTCGCTGATTTCCGTGAGGTAGGCTTCGCTCGGCAGCGAGAGCATTTCGGCGACCATGGCCTGGTCCAGGCTTTCATCGCTCAACACCGTGCGCAGCGCGTCGATCAAGCGCTGATCAAGCTTCAGCGACTGGCCCGCCTGGTGCTGGCCGATCAGTTCCTGCAATACCTGCACGGCCAACTGCTGGCCAGCATCCCAGCGGTTGAAACCGTCGCTGTCGTGCTGCATCAGGAACATCAGTTGATCGCGGCTGTAGGGGAAGCTGAGCTTCACCGGCGCCGAGAAACCACGCAGCAACGAAGGCAAGGGTTTTTCAGCGATGTCGACGAAGGTAAACGTCTGCTCCGCTTCGGTTACCGAGATCACCCTTGAGGTGCCACCCGCCGTTGCTTCGCCGGCCAGGCGCAAGGCAATGCCGGCGCCCTGCCCGTCCAGCAAGCCCAACTCCACCGGGATCACAAAGGGCAACTTCTCGACCTTGTCCGGAGTCGGCGGGCAGCTCTGGCGGAAGGTCAGGCTGTAGGTCTTGGCCGCCGCATCGTAAGCCTCGCTTACCGCCAGGCGCGGGGTACCGGCCTGGCTGTACCAGCGCTTGAACTGGCTGAGGTCGGCGCCATTGGCGTCTTCCATGGCCTTGATGAAGTCGTCGCAGGTCACGGCCTGGCCGTCATGGCGTTCGAAATACAGGTCGCTGCCTTTGCGAAAGCCTTCGGCACCGAGCAAGGTGTGGATCATGCCGACCACTTCCGAGCCCTTTTCATACACGGTCAGGGTGTAGAAGTTGGAGATCTCGATAAAGCTGTCCGGGCGCACGGCGTGGGCCATGGGGCCGGCATCTTCAGCGAACTGGTGGGTACGCAGGTACGCCACGTCCTGGATGCGCTTGACCGTGGCCGAGTTCATGTCGGCAGAGAAGCCCGAGTCACGGAACACGGTGAAGCCTTCCTTGAGCGACAGTTGGAACCAGTCGCGGCAGGTCACGCGGTTACCCGACCAGTTATGGAAATATTCGTGGGCGACGATGGCTTCAACGCGCTGGTGAGCGGCATCGGTAGCGGTTTCGGCGCGGGCCAGCACGGCGCTGGAGTTGAAGATATTGAGGCCCTTGTTCTCCATGGCGCCCATGTTGAAATCGTTGACCGCCACGATCATGAAGATGTCCAGGTCGTACTCGCGGCCGTAGGTCTCTTCGTCCCAGCGCATGGATTTTTTCAGGCTGGTCATGGCGTGCTGGCACTTGTCGATGTTTTCCGGCTCGACGTAGATGCGCAACGCGACTTCGCGGTTGGTCATGGTGGTGAAGCTGTCTTCGACGCACCACAGGTCACCGGCCACCAGCGCAAACAGGTACGCCGGCTTCTTGAACGGATCTTCCCAGGTCGCCCAGTGCCGGCCGTCTTCGCCAGGGCCGCTGGCAATCGGATTGCCGTTGGACAACAGCACCGGGTAGCTGTGTTGCTCGGCGATCACCGTGGTGGTGAACACGCTCATCACGTCCGGGCGGTCGAGGTAATAGGTGATCTTGCGGAAACCTTCGGCCTCGCACTGGGTGCAGAACATGCCGCTGGATTTGTACAAACCTTCCAGGGCAGTGTTGGTTTCCGGATGAATCTTGACGGTGGTGTCGAGGGTGAAGGTCTCACTCTTTGGCTGCACGGTCAGGTGGCTGTCGGTCAGCTGATAGTCAGCGTCCGTGAGCGGCTGGTCGGCCAGGTTGACACTCAACAGCTCAAGTTGCTGGCCGTCGAGCATCAATGGTGGCAAACCGGCGCCACGCTCGGGATTGCGGCGCATCACCAGCTGCGCGTGGACCAGGCTGTGGTCCTCGAACAACTCGAAGGTCAGGTGCGTCTCGTCGATCAGGTAGTCCGGCGCCTGATAGTCCTTCAGGTAAATCATCTTCGGTTGTTCGGTGCGCATGCTTGGGATCCTTCTACTGATGCACGGCGAGCTGGTAGGCCGTGTATTTACGAATGTTGATAACGCCGGTATCGAAGATCAGGTATTGGCCCTTGATCCCCAGCAGCGTGCCTTCGGCAATCGGGTTCTTGTCCAGGTTGAAGCTGACGATCTTGGTCGGATACTGCTCGACCGGGTAGCGGATTTCAATCGGCTCGATGTCGGCAATAGTTTGGATGGCTTGCAGGCCAAAGCGTTCCTGCAAACCCAGCAAGCCCTCGGCGCAAGAGGCGAACAGCTCATCACGCACCTGCTTGAGGTCCACCGCTTGCGCCTCGCCCTTGAGCAAGGCGCGCCAGTTGGTCTTGTCGGCCACCTGGCTGCGGAACAAGTCTTCGACGAAGCCCGATTGCTGGCGCGTCGCCACGCGCATGATCGGCAGCGCCTGGCTGGCGCCCTGGTCCAGCCAACGGGTGGGCAACTGTGTAGCACGGGTAATGCCGACCTTGATGCCCGACGAGTTGGCCAGGTACACCACGTGGTCGGTCATGCAGAATGTCTCGCCCCAGCCCGGATCACGGCAGGTACCGGCGTCGTAATGGCAACGCTCGGGGCTCATGATGCACAGGTCACACTGGGCCAGCTTGGTCATGCACGGGTAGCAATAGCCCTGGCTGAAGCTGGTCTTGGTCTTGCGCCCGCAATGGCTGCAATGAATCGCGCCCAGGTATTCCAGGCGGACATGGGTGCCGATCAACGGATTGACCGGCACCTCGGTGTCGCCCAGGCGAAAGGCGTATTGAACGGTCGGCTCACCGAGTTGCGCCGACATTTTGCTGACTGCACCGCGACCAATTTCAATCAATGGATCGCATCCGACTTGAACAGGATGTTCGCCACCGGTTCTGACTTGGACGCGCACTCCTGCGGGCCCATATAGCCGGTGCGCTGCTCTTCGGGCAGGTTCTGGATCTCCCAGGCGATCATCGCTTGCAACGACAATTCGCGCTGCTCGGCGGTGAGCTTGCGGCCATCGGACCATTTGCCGATCTCTACCGCGAGCTTGAGGCTCTCGTAGATGTCCGGGGTGATGTTTTCGATCATTTCAGCAAAAGAGGACATAAGGCTCTTCCTTATCAAAGAGACGCTTTGCGACGGTTGTACAAACCGCCGAGCAAACCCGTCAAGCAACCGATGACCAACCCGCCCACATGGGCCGCGTTGGCGATTTCGCCGAAACCGATCATCGAGACCAGCCCCGACAGGCAGAGCAGCAACCACACCAGCATCATCACCAGCACCCCACGGGGCAGGCGATAGGCCGGGTTGGGCGACAATAGTTGAAAGATCCAGCAGTGCCCGAGCAGGCCGTACAACACGCCGGACAAGCCGCCAAACAAGCCGGGGCCACCGTAGGCGTATTGCGCGTAGTTGGAGACCAGGCTGAACAACAGGGTCAGGCCCAGCAGGTTGATGCTGCCCTGGCGCGCTTCAATGCGCCGACCCAACTCCCAGTACCACATGCCGTTCATCGCCAAATGCAGGATGCCGAAGTGGATCAGCATCGGCGTGACCAGGCGCCACCACTGCCCCGAGGCCAGCGTGTCGGCCAGCGGCGTGAACTGGATGTACTCGCCCAGCACCCGGAACGGCAGGAAGGTCAGCCAGGCCATGGTTTGCAGGTTTTCGCCGAGCAACGTCACGGCCGCGACGATGAGGCTGGCCAGCAAAACCAGCGCGGTGACCGGGCTATGGCGCACCTGCTGGACAAAACCGGGCCGCGCAACCGGCGCCTGCTCGGGAATATCCAGTTGCTGGTCGGGGTCGCCAGCGGGGAAACGTTGATACAACACGCGCACGTCGTCGCTGATGGCCTCGGGCACCCACAGCACCTGTTCACCCGCCTCCTCGCTGACGCGGTGCGGCACCTGCATGCGCTGCAGCAACTTGACGAAGCCACCCAGGTCGACGCTCAGGGGCAAGCGCAATACAGCTACGGTACTCATGGCATGGCCTCTGGTCGCTCAACGTCGACCCATACAAATTTACGCGGATCCAGTTGGGTTTCCTGGTCGAGTCGATACGCCACCAGCTTGCCGTAGAGCACGGCACTGTAGTCCAGGCAGGCCAGGTTCGGGCGGATCGGCGCCGGTTTGCCGCTGCGCCAGTAGTGGCCGACAAACAACAACGGCTCGTCGACGCCGTAGCGCAGCAGAGAGTTCTTTTCGGTGGACGACAACGGCGTGCGCGCCACCGGCTCCGGCAAGGCGTCGGGCTGGAACACGATGTCGCCGTAGGTCTTGGGGTCATCCTCCCAGAACTTGGTGCGAAAGAACGACCGCGTCAGGCCATCGCCACCGGTCAGGGTGAGCCCATCGGGCAGGCGCATATCGGTGCCGCGCAACAGGCGATCGAATGCATTGCAGGCGAAACTGCCCGGTACGGCGGCGGCTTGCAGGAAGTGTTGGTCGATGCAGCCGTCCGGGAAGGTCGCGCGCAGCGGCTGGATGAAGCCTTCATCCCAGCACGCGTGCACTACGCGAAAACGCCCGGCGTCGACAAACAGCGGCATGTCGTAGAACCAGCCGAGGAAGTCGTGCCAGTCGGCCGGGTGGTGTTCGAACTGGGTCAGGGTCTCGTGGATCAAGCGGGCGTGGCGCGGGTTGTGCTCACGCACGAACTGCTTGCCACTGCCCGGCGGTGCCGGCGTGGTCCAGCCCAGCGCATTGAACTCATGGTTGCCCATGATGCACAGCGCCTGGCCGGCCTCGGTCATATCGTGGACGATATGCAGCGCCTCGCGGATGCGTGGGCCACGGTCGATGATATCGCCCAGGAACACCGCCATGCGCGACGGATGGCGCCAGGTGCCGCCCTGCTTGTGGTAACCCAGTTGGTCGAGCAAGTGCTCAAGGGTATGAGCGCAACCGTGCACGTCACCAATCAGGTCGTAGCTACGCGCGGGATCGAGCATCAGTCGCCTCCACCTCCCAAGCGGCTGCCCCAGCCCAACTTGGTACGGCACACTTCGTAGTAGTTGTGATCCAGCGGGTGGATCAAGCGCAACTTCTGTGCCTTCTTGCTCACGGTGATGGTGTCACCGGGGGCGCAGGTGAAATGGTTCTGCCCGTCGCAGGAGACTTGCGGGTAGATTTGCATGTCTTTGGACACCACGATTTTCAGCTCACTGTTGCCATCGACCACAATTGGCCGACTGGACAACATATGGGGGTACATCGGCACGATCACAATGGCATCGAGCTTGGGGTGCATGATCGGGCCTCCCGCCGACAGCGCATACGCGGTTGAGCCGGTAGGCGTGGCGACGATCAGGCCGTCAGCCTTCTGGCTGCACACGAACTGGCCGTCGATATACAGTTCGAACTCAATCATCCGCGTGGATTTGCCCGGGTGCAGCACCACGTCGTTAAGGGCATCGCCCTGGCCGATCGCCTCGCCATGGCGGCGCACTTCGGCCTGCAGCAGGAAGCGATTCTCCACCAGGTAATGGCCGTCGAGCACCTTGGCCACTTCGATTTCCAGCTCATCGGGGCGGATGTCGGTGAGGAACCCCAGGCTGCCGCGGTTGATCCCCAGCACCGGCACGTTATGCCGCGCCAGCGCCCGGGCGGCGCCGAGCAGGCTGCCATCGCCACCGACCACGATGACCATGTCGCACACCTCGCCGAGCATCTTGCGCGACGAGGTTTGCAGGCCGTGGCCAGGGAGGATTTCAGCGATGGTGTCTTCGAGGATCACATGCAGGTGGCGCTCGAGCAGAAACTTCTTCAGCCGGCGGACGGTGTCCAACACCTGGGTACTGCCCAGGCGACCGATAATGCCGATATTGCGAAATTGCTCCATGGGGCTCCTGCGGGATCTGGGGTGAGGCAAAAAGAGCGATTATGGGCGAAAGGCCGCCTCAGGCAAAATCCTTTGTCGCCGCCACGCCTTGATGACAATGGTTCTCAGGCACCTTCTGCACGCTGAAAAGGCTATGCTCGGACCATGACCCCATTCCCCGACTTGCACACCCTGCCCCGCCAACTGCGCCACCCCGAGGTGCGCGACCTGGCGTGGGTGATGCTCGCGCCGCCGATGCTGGCGCAGACGCCTTGGCCGCAGCGCCATCCGCTGGCGGGCAGTGACTGGGTGCAGGCTCCTCACCAGCTCGAAGCCTGGCTGCGTCAGCTGGACCAGCACAGCAGCGCGCTGCAGCAGTGGCTGAGCCTGTCACGTACCCGGCGCCTGGGCCTGTACTACGAGCGCTTGTGGCAATTTGCGGTGCAACATGCTCCAGGCGTGGAGTTGCTGGCCGCCAACCTGCCGATCCGCCGTGCCGGGCACACCCTGGGCGAGCTGGACATGCTGCTGCGCGACCGCGATGGGGTGCACCACCTGGAACTGGCGATCAAACTCTACCTGGGCCCGCAGGACGGCAACGGCCAGGACACCGCCCAATGGCTGGGGCCTGGCTGCCATGACCGGCTTGACCGCAAACTCGCGCATCTGGCCCAGCATCAACTGCCGATCTCCGCGCGGGCAGAAAGCCGCGAGGCCTTGGGGGCGTTGGATATCCAAGCGTTCGATGCGCATTTGTGGCTCGGCGGCTATCTGCTCTACCCCTGGCCCGGCGCGGCGCAATCCCCCCTCGGCGCTCACCCGCAGCATCTGCGTGGGCGCTGGTTGCATCAGCGCGACTGGACAGACTTTGTCAGCACCCGCCCGGCGGGCCGCTGGCAACCCCTGCCCCGCCCTGCCTGGCTGGCGCCCGCGCATTACCCGGCCGATGAAGTGTGGAGTGAGGTGCAGATGCAAGACTGGCTGGCAGAGCTGGACCCCATGGCCCCGGCGCAGTTGCTGGTGCGCATGGTGCCGAACGGTGAGGAGTGGGAGGAAGCCGAGCGGTTGTTTCTGGTGGCTGATCTTTGGCCGAATGTGCCGGGGACAGGCTGATAGCTGTGGGGTGTTTGAGGGCCTCATCGCAGGCAAGCCAGCTCCCACAGTTTGACCGCGCAGCCGATTCCATGTGGGAGCTGGCTTGCCTGCGATGGCGATAGCCCATGCGCTACAGCTTATCGATGTGCTGATACTCCAACTGCAACCCCACCGCCAATGCCTCAGCCCGCCCCAACCTGATCGGCCCACGCTCGATGTCAATCAACATGCCTGGGCACTCCAATCGCGGCAGCGCGCCAATCGCCTTGAGCCGCCCATCGGTCACCACCAGCAACTTCTGTTGCTCGGCGGGATAGCGCTTGCGCCGTGCCGCCAACCAATGCCCCGACTCGGTCAGCGCAGCCAGCAGCGGCGTGCCCCCGCCTGCCCCTAACTGCCCCAACCAGTCGACCAAGCCTTTCGCCGCCTTCAAGCCTTGTACCTGCCACTTCGGCGATTGCCCGCTGGCCGTCAACAACGCCATGCGCGCCCGTTGCCGATAAGCGTCGTCAAACAGCTGGGCCAACAACCCCTTGGCATCGGTCAACGCCCGATGGCGCCGCGTGGATGCCGAGGCATCGACTATCACCAACCACAGTTCGGGAGCCGACCGGCTACGCAGGTGGAACAGCAGGTCCTCACGGCATTGCGGTCGCCCACCCAGCAACGTGCCCGGCCAATTGATCGCCCCGCGCTGTGCGCTGCGGGCCTTGCCCTGCCGGCCGGTGTTCAATCGCCCCGCCTGGGGCCGGGCATCCGCCCCCGCGTCACGTCGGGGGCGGATGCCTAGGGCTTTTTTGGCCAGGTGGGTACATCGCGGCGTGCGCCCGAGGGCAAGCCAGGAGCGGGCATATCGCCCCACTGGCCTTGGCCGGACGAGGTGTCAGAGGGTGACGATGACGGCCCGTCATCCGGCTGGGGCGGCGCGCCTATCGGCGCTTGCTGCTGACGTCGATGGCGCAAGGCGAACTCCGCCACCGCGTCGATATCTTCCTGCTCGATAGCGACGGCGCCACGCCACGCCGCATGGGCACGGGCGCCACGCAACCAGACCAGGTCGGCACGCAGGCCGTCGACCCCAGCGGCAAAGCAGCGCTCGGTGATGCGGGCCAACGCCTGGTCATCCAGGGCGATACTGTCTAGCCGTGCCCGCGCCAGGGTGCAGCGTTCGCGCAAGGCAGCTTGCGCTGGCGCCCACTGCGCGCAGAACGCAGCCGGGTCAGTGTCGAAATCCAGGCGACGCCGGATGATCTGCCCGCGCTCAGCGGGCAGAGTCTGCCCGCTTAAGGCCACGTTGAAGCCGAAGCGGTCGAGCAACTGCGGGCGCAGCTCGCCCTCCTCCGGGTTCATGGTGCCGATCAGTACAAAGCGCGCCGCATGGCGATGGGAAATCCCGTCGCGTTCGATCAAGTTGGTGCCGCTGGCGGCTACGTCCAGCAGCAGGTCCACCAAGTGGTCGGCCAGCAGGTTGACTTCATCCACGTACAACACTCCGCCGTCGGCCTTGGCCAACACGCCGGGGGAGAATTGCGCACGGCCTTCGCCCAGTGCTGCGTCCAGGTCCAGGGTGCCGACCAGGCGCTCTTCGGTCGCGCCCAGGGGCAAGGTTACAAACTGCCCGCTGGCCAACAGGTCTGCCAGCCCACGGGCCAGAGTCGACTTGGCCATGCCACGTGGCCCTTCTATCAGCACGCCGCCGATCTTCGGGTCGATGGCGGCCAGGCACAGCGCGAGCTTCAAGTCATCAGCGCCGACCACCGCGGACAGTGGGAAATGCGGGGTATCAGTCATCAGCTGTCTTCTTCTATGTCCAGCAACAGGTTTTCCAAGGCTTCGCGGTACGCCCCCGGTGCCTGCCACAAGCCGCGTTGCTGGGCTTCGAGCATGCGCTCGGTCATGTCGCGCAGAGCATCGGGGTTGTGCTGTTGCACAAAGGCACGGGTGTCAGGGTCCAGCAGGTAGGCATCGGCGAGCAAGGCGTATTGGTGATCGTCAATCAGCGCGGTGGTAGCGTCGAAGGCGAACAGGTTGTCCACGGTCGCGGCCATTTCAAACGCGCCTTTATAGCCATGGCGCTTCACGCCCTCGATCCACTTGGGGTTGGCCGCGCGGGAACGGATCACCCGGTTGAGCTCTTCCTTCAAGGTGCGGATTTTCGGCACGTCCGGCTGGCTGTGGTCGCCATGGTAGCTGGCGGCCTTTTCGCCGCTCAGGGTTTCCACGGCGGCCAGCATGCCGCCCTGGAATTGGTAGTAGTCGTTGGAGTCGAGCAAGTCGTGCTCGCGATTGTCCTGGTTCTGCAACACCGCCTGCACCTGGCTCAAACGCTGGGCAAATTGCTCGCGGGCCGCAGTGCCTTCGTCAGCGCCACCATAGGCGTAACCACCCCAGTTCAGGTAGACCTCGGCCAAGTCCTCGCGGCTCTGCCACAAGCGACCGTCAATCGCGCCCTGCACGCCCGCGCCATAGGCACCCGGTTTGGCGCCGAAAATGCGCCAGCCGGCCTGCTTGGCCGCGGCACCTTCATCCAGGCCCGCCTCAAGCAATGCTTGGCGTTCACTGCGTACTTTGGCGGCCAGCGGGTTCATGTCGTCGGGTTCATCAAGGGCGGCCACCGCCTGCACCGCCGCATCGAACAGGCGGATCAGGTTGGCAAACGCATCGCGGAAGAACCCGGATACGCGCAGGGTCACGTCCACACGCGGACGGTCCAATAAGCTGATCGGCAGGATCTCGAAATCGTCCACCCGCTGGCTGCCAGTGGCCCATACCGGGCGCACGCCCATTAATGCCATGGCCTGGGCGATATCGTCACCGCCGGTGCGCATGGTCGCGGTGCCCCATACCGACAGGCCGAGCTGGCGTAGGTGATCGCCATGGTCTTGCAGGTGCCGTTCAAGAATCAGGTTGGCCGACTGGAAACCGAGACGCCACGCCGTGGTGGTTGGCAGGTTGCGTACGTCCACGGTAAAGAAGTTACGCCCCGTAGGCAGCACATCCAGCCGACCGCGACTCGGCGCACCGCTGGGCCCTGCCGGGACAAAGCGCCCACTCAAGGCATCGAGCAAGCCGCGCATCTCCGCCGGCCCACAGGCATCCAGGCGTGGCGCGACGACAATGCGCAGGCTTTCGATCACCGACTTCACCTCCTGCCAGCCGGGCTCTTCCAACTGTTCGATGGGGCCTTCCAACGCCTGCTCGATCAAGCGCGCCGCGTACAACTCCAGACGTTCACGGGTATCCCCGGCCGTACGCCACAGCTGATCGTCAATCTTCTGCAACACCAACGGGCGCCGCCCCGTCCAGGGCTCGGCCAGTGCACAATCGAGCGGATCAAACCCCAGGTCGAATGCCTTGGCCAACACACGCAGCAGACTCGACTGCGGGCCCCGGCCATCGCCACGGGGAATGCGCAACAGCGCCAGCAAGGTGTCGATACGCAAACGGCCCTCGGGCGACTCGCCAAAGATATGCAGGCCATCGCGGATCTGCGATTCCTTCAAGTCGCACAGGTAGGTATCCAGGCGCGGCAGCCACACCGCCGCGTCCGCCTCACTGCCCAGTTCAAGCTCCTGGTCGATACGGGTTTCGCGCACCAGTTTGAGGATGTCTTTTTGCAGCTCCAGCGCACGGCGCGGGTCGAGCAATTGCGCCTCGTAATATTCGTCGGCCAATAACTCAAGGTCACGCAGCGGGCCGTAGGTTTCGGCGCGGGTCAGCGGTGGCATCAGGTGGTCGATGATCACCGCCTGGGTGCGCCGCTTGGCCTGGGCGCCCTCACCCGGGTCGTTGACGATAAACGGGTAGACATTCGGCAGCGGCCCCAGCAATGCATCCGGCCAGCAGTGCTCCGACAGGCCCACGCCTTTGCCGGGCAGCCACTCCAGGTTGCCGTGCTTGCCCACATGGATCACGCCGTGGGCGCCGTAGGTATGGCGTAGCCAGAAATAGAACGCCAGGTAGCCATGGGGCGGCACCAGGTCCGGGTCGTGGTACACCGCGCTGGCATCTACCTGGTAACCCCGGGCCGGCTGGATGCCGACGAAGGTCAGGCCCAGGCGCAGGCCGGCGATCATCATGCGGCCATCGCGGCACATCGGATCGTTTTGCGGGGCACCCCAACGCGCCAGCACGGCCTGGCGATTGGAGGCCGGCAAACGCTCAAACATCGCCTGGTATTCCACAAGGCTCAGGCTTTGATGGCAGGGGCGCAGGTCGAGGCTGTCGAGATCGTTGGTGACGCCGCCGAGCAGTTCCTGGATCAGCGCGGTGCCGCTGTCGGGCAGCCGCTCCGCTACCGGGTAGCCCTCGGTTTGCAAGGCGCGCAGGATATTCAGCGCTGCCGCCGGGGTGTCCAGGCCTACGCCGTTACCGATGCGACCGTCGCGGGTCGGGTAGTTGGCGAGGATCAACGCAATCCTTTTCTGGGCATTGGGCACCCGCGCCAACTCGACCCAACGGCGTGCCAGCTCAGCGACAAAATCCATGCGTTCGGGCGCTGCGCGGTAGCACACCACGTCCGACTGGCTGCGCTCGCTGCGCCAGGCCAGGTCCTTGAAACTGATCGGCCGGCTGATGATGCGCCCGTCCATCTCCGGCAAGGCGATATGCATCGCCAGGTCGCGGGGCCCCAGGCCTTGTTCGCTCGCCTGCCAGCCGGGTTGGTTGTCCTGGGCGCAGATCGCCTGGATCACCGGGATATTACGGCGAAACGGGCGCAAATGCGGCGCTTCCGGGCTCGATTGGGCAAAGCCGGTGGTGTTCAGAATTACCGCGGCTTGCACGTCATCCAGCAGGTCCTCGACCACCGAGAGGCAGCCGGGTTCTTTCAAGCTGGCCACCGCGATAGGCAACGGGTTGAGACCCGCCGCCTGTAAGCGCTGGCAGAACACATCAATAAAACCGGTATTGGCCGCCTGTAAATGGGAGCGATAGAACAGCACCGCAGCCACGGGCCAATCGGCGTGCCAATCGGCCTGCCAGTCATTGAGGCGGGCATTGGCGGAGTGCGGGTGATAGATCGCCGTGCGCGGCAGCGCTTGCGGCTCGGCCCAGGCATAGTCGCAGCCCAGATGGGCACTGGCCAGGCAATGGTAAAAATCCAGGGCATTGCCCAGGCCACCTTGGCGCAGGAAGTGCCACAGGCGCTCGCGGTGTTCGGCAGCAACGGTGCTCAGGCCACTGAGTTCCGGGTCTGGGCGGTCGTCACCCGGCACCAGGATCAGGGTGACACCGCGTTCGGCCAACTCCACCAGGCGCTCGATGCCGTAGCGCCAATACCCGATACCGCCGTGCAATGACAGCAGGATGACCTTGGCGTGGCGCAATACCTCGTCCACGTACAGGTCGACCGAGGCATGGTTCTGCACCTGCATCGGGTTGGCCAGGCGCAGGCTGGGGTAATCCTCGGGCAATTGCTGGGCGGCTTCGGCGAGCAGCGCCAGGCTGGAATCGCCGCTGCACAGGATCACCAGTTCAGCGGGGGTCTGGCCAAGGTCGGCAATATTGTCGTCCGCGACGAAACCACCGGGTTGGGTCCTGAGCAGGTGCATGGTTAAACGCTGAGGGCAGCGCGCAATTGCGCTTCGAGGCCGGCGGCGTCCAGTTCCTGGCCGATCAGCACCAGGCGCGTGGTGCGTGCTTCGTCAGCGCCCCAGGCACGGTCGAAGTGTTTGTCAAAGCGCGTGCCCACGCCCTGAATCAGCAGGCGCATCGGTTTGTTGGGGATCGCGGCGAACCCTTTCACCCGCAGGATGCCGTGCTGCACCACCAATTGGGTCAGGGCGTCGAGCAGCAGCGCCTCATCGGCTTGGGGCAAGTCGATGGAGATAGAGTCGAAGGCATCGTGATCGTGGTCGTCTTCACCCTCGTGGTGATGGTCGTGATGGCTGTGACGCCCGTCGATATGCTCCTCGGAACCGGCGCCCAGGCCGATCAGCACGTCCAGGGGCAGGCGACCGCTGCTGGCTTCGATGATCTTCACCGCGGGCGGCAGTTCTTCGGCGACTTCCAGGCGCACGCGGGCCAGGTCTTCGGCGCTGATCAGGTCGGATTTGTTGAGGATCACCAGGTCAGCGCTGGCCAGTTGGTCGGCGAACAGTTCGTGCAAGGGTGATTCGTGGTCCAGGTTAGGGTCGAGTTTGCGCTGGGCGTCGACCTGATCCGGGAAGGCGGCAAAGGTACCGGCGGCCACGGCTGGGCTGTCGACTACGGTGATCACCGCGTCAACGGTGCAGGCGCTGCGGATTTCCGGCCACTGGAAGGCTTGCACCAACGGCTTGGGCAGGGCCAGGCCCGAGGTTTCGATGAGGATATGGTCCAGGTCACCGCGACGGGCGACCAGTTCGCGCATCACCGGGAAGAACTCTTCCTGCACGGTGCAGCACAGGCAACCGTTGGCCAGCTCGTAGACGCGGCCATTGGCTTCTTCTTCGGTGCAACCGATAGAACACTGCTTGAGGATTTCACCGTCGATGCCCAGCTCGCCGAACTCGTTGACGATCACCGCAATGCGACGGCCTTGGGCGTTGTCGAGCATATGGCGCAACAGCGTGGTTTTGCCCGAGCCAAGGAAGCCGGTAACGATGGTGACGGGAAGTTTGGCCAGTGTTTTCATCGGATGCCCTTTGGGGCGGGCATACGGGACGACAGGCCCTGCGGCGGCGCGCAGCAGCGGATTTCGTCACCGGATCACCCCGCCCGGTTGAATTGGAAAATCGGTTGCGAGGCAGGTCTCCTGGCTTGGGGTGTGCAGGTCTTGCGACCAACGCTGGCTGCGCCTTCCCGCCCTATCGGCAGTGGCGTGGCAGTCAACTGAACCCTTCACAGTTGCGGGGGCAGCCGCGGCTTGAACCGCGTTCCCTTCTTAGCTTCGGCCTGGGCCGAAGAACCTCGAAGGTGCAAGGCTACAGTGGCTTGCAGCATTTGACTACCGTCCCGGCCCATGCTCTCCTACACGCCTTGTTTCGGGTGCCCTTCACAGGGTGAAACGGGAAACCGGTGCGTCATAGACCTATGACCAGTCCGGTGCTGCCCCCGCAACGGTAAGCGAGCGAAGCGTCACGGCCACTGTGCTTTTGCATGGGAAGGCGATGCTTTCAGGAGGACTCTTTCAAGAGCCGCCCCTCGCAAGCCCGGAGACCGGCCCGAAAAATTCAGATAACAAACCCGCGGTGGGCGGGCGCTGTTCAGAACCCTGCGTGCCTGGCGCGTGGGGTTTTCATGCGCTCGTTTCACCCTGACACCTGAAAGGGACGCGCCATGTCGATCATCAGCAGCACTTCGCACACCGCTACTAGCACCGCCACCCTCAGCCAACGCCTGACCGCCGCCATCGGTGCGTCGATCCTCGGCGCGTGTTTGGTGTATTTCGCCGGGTTCTCGCACATCGAGGCGGTGCACAACGCCGCCCACGATACCCGCCACAGCGCCGCGTTCCCGTGCCATTGAGAGCTGCCGACATGATCAAGCGTATTGCGCAAACCGCAGGGTTCACTGGGCTTTTGGCTGCCTTGCTGCTGACCCTGCTGCAAAGTTTCTGGGTGGCACCGCTGATTCTGCAGGCGGAAAGCTTTGAAAAAGCCCCGCCAGCCGCTGAAGTGGTGCACGAGCACGCCGCTGGCGCTGCTGCCCATAGCCACGATGCCCAAGCCTGGGAGCCGGAAGATGGCTGGCAGCGTGTGTTGTCCACCACTGGAGGCAACCTGGTGGTGGCCGTAGGCTTTGCACTGATGCTCGCCGGCCTCTACACGCTACGTGCGCCGACCCGTACCGCGCAAGGCCTGCTCTGGGGCCTGGCCGGCTACGCGACCTTTGTACTGGCACCCACCCTGGGCCTGCCGCCGGAACTGCCGGGCACTGCGGCGGCTGACCTGACACTACGCCAGACCTGGTGGATCGGCACCGCAGCCTCCACCGCTGCAGGCCTGGCGCTGATCGTATTCGGCCGCAACTGGCTGTTGAAAGGCCTTGGGCTGGCGATCCTTGCCGTACCCCACGTCATCGGCGCGCCGCAACCTGAGGTACATTCGATGCTGGCCCCTGAGGCGCTCGAAGCGCAGTTCAAGATCGCCTCGCAATTGACCAACGTCGCCTTCTGGCTGGCCCTGGGCCTGATCAGCGCCTGGTTGTTCCGCCGCAACCGCGACGACCAATACTCGGCATGATCCTGGTTATCGGGCTTGGCTGCCAGCGTGGCTGTGAGGTTCACAGCCTGCTGGCGTTGCTGGACAGCGCCCTGGCCGCGGCAGGCATTGATCGCTCACGCGTGACCGCGTTGGCAAGCATTGACCGCAAACACGATGAACCTGGGCTACTGGCGCTGGCCCAGCGGTTGAACCTGCCCTTGGAGTGCTTCAGCGCCGAGCAACTGGCAGGCTATGAACATCGGCTGAGCCATCGCTCAGCGCTGGCTTTTGCCCACACCGGCTGTTACGGCGTGGCCGAAAGCGCCGCGCTGGCCCTGGCCGAGCACCTGTCCAATGGCCCTGCGCGCCTGCTGATCACCCGCCAGAAAAGCGCACAGGCCACCCTTGCATTGGCCTGCGCGGGCTAAAATCCCGATAATTGCCGCTCTTGAGCATGAGCTGTGTTCATGCTCGCCCGTTTTTGAACAGGACTTCTCCATGACCGTCTACTTTATCGGCGCCGGCCCCGGCGACCCGGAATTGATCACCGTCAAAGGCCAGCGGCTGATCCGCAGTTGCCCGGTGATCATCTACGCCGGCTCGCTGGTGCCCGCCGCCGTACTGGAAGGTCATCAGGCGCTCCAGGTGGTCAACAGTGCCGAGCTGCACCTGGAACAGATCATCGAGTTGATCAAGACGGCCCATACCAAAGGCCAGGATGTGGCGCGGGTGCACTCCGGTGATCCCAGCCTGTATGGGGCGATTGGTGAACAAATACGCCATTTGCGTGAGCTGGGCATCCCTTTCCAGATCATTCCAGGGGTCACGGCGGTCGCGGCGTGCGCGGCCTTGCTAGAGACCGAACTGACCCTACCGGACATCGCCCAGAGCGTGATACTGACCCGCTATGCGGATAAAACCAGCATGCCGACTGGTGAAGACTTCGACAGCCTGGCTCGTCACGGTACGACCATGGCGATTCACCTCGGGGTCAATCACTTGGAGAAGATCGTCACCGAACTGCTGCCGCATTATGGCGCCGACTGCCCGATTGCCGTGGTACACCGTGCGACTTGGCCGGATCAGGATTGGGTGGCTGGCACCCTGTCAGACATTGCCGCCAAAGTGGCGACCAAGGGGTTCCGGCGTACGGCGCTGATTGTGGTAGGCCGAGTGCTGGCCAGCGACAGTTTCAGCGAGTCGTCGCTGTATCGGGCCGGGCATGCCCACCTTTACAGACCCTGATTATGTGGGGTGGCTTGCCCTAATCCCCGTAGGAGCGAGCTTGCTCGCGAAAACCCCATAGGCGCCGCGTTTATTCAGCAAGCACGCATTATCATTGATGCTTTTCGCGAGCAAGCTCGCTCCTACAAAGAGCGCATAAAAAAACGGCGCTCACGGGGCGCCGTTTTTTATGTTAGCAGTGAACACCTTACTCAGTAGTAGGCGTTTTCTTTCTGCGTGTGGTCGGTCACATCACGTACACCCTTGAGCTCCGGGATGCGTTCGAGCAGGGTGCGCTCGATACCTTCGCGCAAGGTCACGTCCGCCTGGCCGCAGCCCTGGCAACCACCGCCGAACTTCAACACGGCGATACCGTCATCCACCACGTCGATCAGGCTTACCTGGCCGCCATGACTGGCCAGCCCCGGGTTGATCTCGGTTTGCAGGTAGTAGTTGATGCGCTCATTGACCGGGCTGTCGGCGTTGACGTTCGGCACCTTGGCGTTGGGGGCCTTGATGGTCAACTGGCCGCCCATACGGTCGGTGGCGTAGTCGACCACTGCGTCGTCAAGGAAGGCTTCGCTGAAGGCGTCGATATACGCGGTGAAGCTTTTGAGCCCCAGGGCGGTGTCTTCAGGCTTTTCTTCGCCGGGCTTGCAATACGCGATGCAGGTCTCTGCGTACTGGGTGCCGGGCTGGGTGATAAAGACGCGGATGCCGATACCCGGGGTGTTCTGCTTGGACAGCAGGTCAGCCAGGTAATCGTGGGCGGCGTCGGTAATGGTTATGGCAGTCATGGAAACTCCTCACAGGCTTGCCCGCAGTTTACGCCAAATTATTACGCAGGTACAAAGTCCTAGTATTTTTGTCGGGAAAGACTTGTCTCTGTTGACCTGACGCATCGTGACACCTGGCCATTTCTGCAAAAACCTGTGCCTACCTATATAGCCCCCCCGGCAAAACCCGGCTCAATAGAGTGAATCCTCTTCGACTACGGATTGTGAGGATTGAATGAATAACGCGTTGCAGAGTTTCTATTTCAAGGGTTTGCCGGAACAGCAAGCGCATCTGGACCATCTGATTGATTTCGTGACGGCACAAAGCTCGCTGACGGCATCCGCCGCCGAGGTGTACTACTCCCCGCCGCACAACAGCGAACTGCATCGCGAATGCAAGGAAGCCTTTCGTGTCTTGGCAAAGCTGGAAGCCGATGAAGACTTTCAGCAGTTCCTGCGGGAAAAGCCCGAACCAGATGCTTCCATTCTCGGCCGGGACTTTCTTTACGACCTGCTCTCCACCATGCTCAGCAGCGTGCGCGCACCGATACCCGACCCTGCCGAGACGTTCAGCATCGCCGACCATTCGGTGATCCTGCGCCATATACCCACCTATTGGTACATCGACGCCGACGTGTTGCTGGATATCAACCGGCGTGTGGGTAACGGCCTTAAAAGTGATGGCTCGGTGCGGTTCGACCTGGTGCTCAAGTATTACTCGATCATCCCGGCACAGCCCAAAACCCGCGAACAGTGGAAAGCGGTTCTCGCTGGCTTGCAGGAACACCACACTCTGAGAAAACTCGGACACGAAGGCGACCTCAGCGATTTGCAGCACTTGCTGGATGCACCTGCCGACCAGAAAATCAAAGAGGTTATCCGCCAGATCGAAACACAAACACGTCGATCGCTGTTCCGTCATGTATTGCCCGAAACATTTACCGCCTCACAGCAGGACATGCTCACCACCACCCCCACCGTGCTGCTTGAGCAATTGCTCAATAGCCCCGATAACCTGGCGCTGGGCGAACGGATCGCCAAGGCCTTGGACTGGTATGGCAGCCAAAAGGACGAAATCTGCCCAGACCCGGTACGGGTGAAATTACTGTGGCGCGCGCTGTGGCTGACGATCATCCCCAACCCCGATTCGCCGGTGGATAACGAATTGAAGTTATTCATCTCGCCTGGGGCATCTTATAAGGCGATCCGCCAAAACCTGATCAGCCGCTATCACCACGACTTGTCGATCAGCACTGACGCAGCGCTATTGGCCGTGTGCGTGATCAAGGCCAATGTCGCCAGTGAAGTGTGGGTGGCCGATATTCCCGATGACCTGCCCTACGCTGCCACCAGTACCTGGGTCAATTTCAGAAGCGGCTTTCTGCTGGCCGAAACGATTGCACCTGGCTCATCGCGCCACATGAGTTTCGAACAATTGCTCAACCTGGCGGCGGAACACTTTCGCGCCAGTGGCGATGACATCAAACAACAGGCACTGGTCGCAGCGGCCAAATTGGGCCCCACCGTGCAATGGGCGCAGGCCAACGGCCTGATCGCCAACCGATCGTCGGGCCCCTCCCGCGACGAGCTCACCCAGGCCGTCACTGCACTGGAGCAGCATGAATCCGAGATGTTCAACGCGGTTCAGAACCTCAAACTCAAACTGCCCAGCCGTTGGCGCTTTGCCTCGGACACGGAGTACGACAAAGCCTTTCACGAAGCCCTCCAGGTGCCGAGAAACGCCTATAAGACCTTAATCCAATCATTGCTTGCCCACCTGGGCAGCGCGACTCTGAATGTGGATCAGGACGAGATCACCGTGTATTCATTAAGAGAAGCCCTGAACAAGGTGCCCATCGAATATGAAACCAAAGCCAAGACCGATGCCATTCGTTACCGGACAGGTTTTATCCTACGCATCGTCAAGCCCCGCTCGCCCTTCCATGCCATTTACATCGAGGTATTCCCCTTCGCCGGTCTGCTGCGTCGACGTAAAGACCTGCAAAGCCTACCGCTGAACGGCAAAGTGGTAGAGCTACGCGACGCCATGAGCTGGTGCAAATACCGATTGGCCACCGACGTGCCATTTGATCGCGAGGCCTACCGCGAGAACAAAGCGCCCAGACCAGGCAAAAAAGCCGAGTTGATCGTTGAACAAGTCGGCGAGACACTGCCTGCCATCGACGCAGGGCCGCGTATCCAATCGTTCGCGCCCAACACGCTGTATGCGCCGCGCAGTGAAACCCTGGCGAGCATGATTGCCCGCGAGCTGTTCTTCTGCGACGAACAGGCCCTGCTGGAAAAAACCCGTAAAGACACGCGGGAAGTGGACATCCCCGCTGAGGTACTCGAAGACTTGGCGTTCTGGGGCAAGATATTTGTGCCGTTCTGGGGCGGCATCGACGACATCGCTTCCGGCGATCCCCAGCGCATCAAATCCGGTGTCGCCAGCCTGTTCATCGACATCGTGGCTTTCGCGCTGCCGGTGGGCCGGTATGTGGCTAGCTCGACTCGCTTGCTCATCCAGGCAGGTAAAACCGGGCTGCGCCTGGCATTGCCCAAACTGGCGAAACTGACCGGAAAACTGGTGATCGCTACACTCCAGGAACTCAACCCCCTGGCCGCCCTCCCAAGCCTGCTCAGGCTCGCGCGCTTTGGTTTGCTCAAGCTGAGCCACAAACTGATGCGCCAGGCAAAACGGGGTATCGCCCAGCTGCGCGATGGGACGATCGCCGCAAGGCATATGCGCTCGGTCGACCCTGACAGCTGGAAGCCGCTGCAGGCGGGCGATCAACTGTTTACCGTGGACGGCTTCGCCAATGTCCCGATGCGTAACGTCGGCAGCCTCGACGCGCCGGATTATCGCTTGATCGATACCGCCTCCAACCAAGCCTTCGGACCGCGCTTTAGAGAACCGATCACGGTCATCAGCAACGGCAGCCCGTTGATCCGTCAGTACGCCGTTGACCCGGAGTTGATCAGAGGCCTCAAGCCCGACGCGCGCGGTATCTTCTCCCGGGCGGACTACAACCAGAAGTTCATCTGTAATGTCGATGACAAGGGCAAAATCGCGGTGTACCAGATCCGCGACAACTCCTATGGGTTCATTCAGGAGGCCGCGACAGGCGCCGACAACAGCTTTTCTATCGTGCTGGTCAATCCGAGGACCAACCGGGATTTGTCGATCACGCTGTCGTCGGTGGAACCCGGTCATTGGTATTCAGGCCCGATCAAGCTCACGGGCGGCGCGCCGGATGCGCCAAGCGTTGTAACGCCCTCAGTGCTGTTGAAATGGACCGAAGCCAGTGAAGACGCCCTGAAAAAAACCATGGACAACTTCGTCAGCACTTACAACCTGGACCCCAGCGCCTTTCGGCAGTTCGTCAACAGCCGCAACACCCTGACACCTCGGGGGCTAAAGATGCTAGACCGCGCGGGAACCGCCCGCACCAGCGTCACTTACGAGCATATGGAGCACTGGAGCAAGGCGTCCCAGCGCGAGCGCAACAGCCTCACCCTTGAGGGCTTCGCCGCCGACCATAACCTGGACCCGGTGGCCCTTGCCGAGCATGTAAACCTTGATGGCACCTATAGAGCGGCAGGCAAGGTACTGGCCAAATACGCCAGGGGTGAACAATTCGACGACCTGAAGCCCGAACACCTGCAAGAGTGGAACAAGCACTACAACGCCCCCAATTCAAGGGTGTCCATGCACGCATTTGTCGAGCAGAACAACCTCAATCCGGTTATCTGGAGCAACTACGTCAATGACAATGGCAGCATGACCCGCGCCGGTAGAGAAAGGTGGCTGTTCGGACAAAGAAGCCCGCTGGACGAGCCTGTGGCCAGGAAGCGGCCTGCGCCGCCCACCGCAAGCAGCTCAAAACGTCCGCGCCTGGAGGACGACACCGCAACCACGCGGCGCCGATCCACTTCAATCACCGCGTCTTTTGATCATAAAATCAACAATAATGCGCCAATTCTGCAAGACCCCAACGACGTCAGGCGCAGCTTGACCCTTGAACTTGAAGGTCCGTTGCAAAACATAGAGATCACCGACGCCAACCAGTTTTTCGACGAGTTCACCGGCCTGCAACACGTAGAAGTCAAAGAGGCTGCAACCAAGAGTATCCGCGACTGGATCTCTAAAGAAGGCAACCATCATCGCAGACTCGATCGACTGCTGGAGGTCAGGAAACTGGCCGAGGGCCCGGAGCGTGGCCTGTCGGTGGTGGCCCGAACCGATATAAAACGTTTTGATGTCATTGGGCCGTACACCGGCAAGGTGCACTTGAATCAAGCCTCGCTCAATACCGAGATACTGGAAAAAGGTGAAGCGGCCGTCGGCACGTACTTATTCCAAACCCACACTCATGGCGCGACTATCAGCGGCCACGGTAACAGCAATACGCTGAGCCTGATCAATGCGGTCAAGGTGCCCAACCTGCCCGACGTCGGCATCGAAAATGTCGGTGCCTTGTATGTAGGCAAATACATGGTGTTTATAGTCGCTTGGCGGGACATCCCTGCCGGGACCGAGTTGCTGATGGACTATGGGAAAGCCTACTGGAAATACATGACGCCTTGAGCCGCCAAACGGCAGTCCTAATGCTTTTGCCTTGTGGGTAACGCATCATCAATGCCAAACCAATGTTTGAGCCTGCGATGCGTAGCCTTCTCCAAAACTTGGTAACTGGCCAAGGCGCCCAGCGCAATGACGGCGATGCACACCGGTATCATTGCATAGGGGTCTATTGCCCTGTGCTCGATGGCCCAGCGCCCAGCACACAGCACCAGTACGTGTAGCAGATAGACCGAGTAGGAGCAGTCCCCCAGCAGTTTTATCAAGCGCGAACCATGGAAGTAAGGCTCCAGCGCCACGCAACTGATCACTAACACGGCGCTGGGCACTCCCCATTCCAATACTCGGGGTACATCCGCGCCGTGGTAAATCGCTGCCAATGCCGCGACGACACCCAGCAACGCCAGCCAAGGCCTGGCTCGGCACAGACCGCGGCGGTAAAGTATGCCGATTGCCATGCCCATGAGAAATTCCAGAGCAATGTCATTACGGTAAAACCCATCGGCCAAGTCAAAGGCGGGGCCAATGACGTAGCACAGCAGATACAGCAGTACCGCCACCACCCACAGCCTATAGGCTTCACGCACCAGCAGCGCAACAGCAAACAGGCAGTAGAACAGCATCTCGAAATTCAGCGTCCAGCCCACATCCAGCAGTGGATACATGCCGTAGCCCGCCGGGTTTTGCGCGGGAATAAAGAGCATCGACAGGAGCGCATGACCCAGTTCTAGCTGAACGTCTGGGAACATCCAGGGCATGACCGTGACCAGCACAGCCAAAAGCACGGTATAGAACCAGTACGCCGGAGCAATCCTGGCCACGCGCATCAGCATGAAGCGCCAGGGCGTGAGCGCTTTATCGGCGCTCGCGAGGAAAATCACCAAGCCACTGATGACGAAGAATACGTCCACCCCGGCGCCGCCCTTTTCGACCAACAGGTCCTCGAAGGCGTTGTGGGCCTCGAAGTTGAAAAACAGCTGCATGACATGGTGACCCACCACCACCCATGCAGCCAACGCGCGCAACAACTGCACTGAAATCAGCATCGGCCTACCCCTTTCCAATCTGTAGGTAAATATCCGACTGCTTCAGCCCCGCATGCAGAAATGACCGGATCAATGCACTTCGTTATAGGTTCTCATAGCGGTTCATGTCCAATACGCCCTCTTCCACCGGCGTGGCTTCGTGGATGTACCGCGACAAGTCATGGAAATACTGCCAGAACAGCGGGTGACTGCGGCGAACACCCCAGCGGTCGACGATTTTCTCGAAGCTCTTGGCGTCCCTGGCCTGTTCCATCTGCGCGACAAACTCAGGCACTTGCCGGGCCGGGATATTGAACATGAAGTTCGGGTAGCTGCTGAGCACGCCAGGGTAAATAGTCACAGTGTCCAGGCCCGGCTGATAGCGATATGCCTCACCCAGCAGGAACGCCACGTTACTGTGGGCACGGTTGCGCAGCAGGCTGTAGACCTCGCGTTGGCCGCTGGCAGTTTCGATGCGCAGCATCGTGGCTTCGGGCAATTGCTCGATCACCTTGAGCCCTGCCGCCGGCCGCGAGGTCAGACGGCTCAGCGCTTGTTCGGCATCCTGCAAGGCCGGGTCAATGCCGTCGCGGGAGCAGAACGCGCCGCTGCAGCGGTTGATCGGGTCGGGGCTGGCGTTCAAATGGCCGTAGCGGGTCAACAACTGGTTGGCGAAGTCACGCTTGGGGTCTTTCTCGCTCAGGTGCAAACCACTGGCCTTGTCATCGTCAATCGCTTCGTAGTCCAGCCACAGCTTGAGCTTGCCGCTGTTCTGGTACCAGTCGTCCATGAAGTCTTCGCGGGTGTCGGCGGGCATCAGGCGCAGGAAGTTCTGCTCGGCGCCGTTGCGGATCAGGTCGAAATACAGGCGAGTCTGGGCCTGGTGCGAGACGTTACCAAACACATCGAAATTCACCGCCAACTGGTAATAGGTGCGTTCGAGCAGTGGGTAGTCGAACAGCCACATCGTCTGCGGAACCTCGCCAATCAGGCCCTTGGTCACCGAGGCGCTGTCGAAATGGCGGAAAATGCTCAACAAGGCATTGTCATTGCCCGCCCACAATGTCGACCAGCTCGGCGCCGGCAGGTCTGCATAGTTGTCACGGCGCAAGGCTTCGTACTGGTTGCGCTTGTCGCGATAGGCCAGCCACAGGCTCAGCACACTGCCCACGTCGTCATTCTGCCCAGGCATGGCCAGCAACGGCGTGGCCTGGCCGCGATAACGCGCATCGGTGACGTACAGATCGTGGTCGGGGTCCTGGAACAGCGTCCAGAAGTTATCGCGGATCACGTCCGTAGCGATCTGCCCACGGCACACCGGCCCGCGAATGAAGGTACGCACGAAGTACTCAGCGTTATCGAGCATGAATTGGTAACGCGCTTTGGCCGGGATCGCCTCGAATGTCGCGAACGGGTTGGCGCGGCTGCCGGGGCCGTAGCCTGGCAAGGCCGTGACTTGCCAGTCGCCGGCGTAGAACAATGCCTTGATCCGCGCCATCTTCGCCGCGCTGAAGGGGTAAGTGATGTGGGTTTTATGCACGATCACGCCCTGCACCGGCCATAGGCGGTAGTACACCTGGGTGCCCGGGTCGTCGTTGGGGCGACGGGTGGCGATCAGGTCAATCGGCTGGCCACTGGGCGTACGCGAACGCACCCACTGGAAGTAATGCCCCGGCTCGCCGTTCTCGAAATAGATATGCGCCAGGAACAAATGCTCGAACAGCCAGCGCGCCACCAGGCTTTCCCGGGCGCCCGGCTGGTTGAACAGGTTTTCCCACTGTTGCACTTGCAACGCTTCCCTGGCGCTCGGCGCCAGGCCCTGCTCGTCAATCGGCGCGCCGGAGGCCAGCCAGCGTTGCAAAGTCTGGTACTGCTGATCGGTCAGGCCGGTGACCGCCAGCGGCATGCCTTCCTTGGGGTGAGCGCCAGCATAGACATTGAATTCGCCGGGCGTTGCGCACATATTTTCGCGGTTGAGCCCCAGCACAATGTTGTCGGGCAGCTTGGCATTGGGCGCCAGCGGCGCGTTGTGCCCCAGCTCCAGCATGCGCGCCATCAGCGCAGCCTGGCTGCCCTGGGCGTCCAGCACCGAATAGAAGCCCTTCTGCTGCCACGCCTGCTTACCGAATGCGTCATAAAACAACCGCGTAGTTGGCGTGGCCTGGCTGCGCTCGCCGTCATACACCGGCATTTTGCTTGCCCCGCGTGCGGCGCCCTCGGCGCTGCCCAGGTTGAGCTGGCAGGCGGAGTCGTAGCAGGCGTGGCAGGCCACGCATTTCTCGGTGAAGATCGGTTGGATATCGCGGGTATAGGAAATCGCCGAAGCGGGACCCTCTGCCTGCGCAGTACTGGCTATCAAGGCCAGGACGGCGCTGACGATCAAACGAAGTGACATGTATCGGGTCCCGATTCAAGGCGTGCGGTCTGTGAAATGGCGGTGATTCTACCGGGCCATGACCGCCAGCAACATGAGCGATATTCATGCACAACCCGGACATGCTCCAAATCGGCACAGGTTTGCTATGATTCACGCCCTCCGTAATGCCTGACCAGAGTAGTCCCATGCCCGATCGTAGCGCTCGCCTGCAAGCCCTTCACCAAGCCCTCAAGGAACGTATCCTGATCCTGGACGGTGGCATGGGCACGATGATCCAGAGCTATAAGCTCGAGGAGCAGGACTACCGTGGCAAACGCTTCGCCGATTGGCCAAGCGACGTCAAGGGCAACAACGACCTGCTGGTGCTGACCCGTCCCGACGTGATTGGCGGCATCGAGAAGGCGTACCTGGACGCTGGCGCCGACATCCTTGAAACCAACACCTTCAACGCCACGCGTATCTCCATGGCCGACTACGGCATGGAAGAACTGGCCTATGAACTGAACGTGGAAGGCGCACGCCTGGCGCGCAAGGTGGCCGACGCCAAAACCCACGAGAACCCGGCCAAGCCGCGTTTTGTCGCCGGCGTACTGGGCCCGACCAGCCGTACCTGCTCGCTGTCGCCGGACGTGAACAACCCCGGCTACCGCAACGTGACCTTCGATGAGCTGGTGGAAAACTACACCGAAGCCACCAAGGGCCTGATCGAAGGCGGCGCCGACCTGATCCTGATCGAAACCATCTTCGACACCCTTAACGCCAAGGCCGCGATTTTCGCCGTGCAAGGGGTGTTCGAGGAACTGGGCGTGGAACTGCCGATCATGATCTCCGGCACCATCACCGACGCGTCCGGCCGTACCCTGTCGGGCCAGACCACCGAAGCGTTCTGGAACTCCGTGGCGCACGCCAAGCCGATCTCGGTCGGTTTGAACTGCGCCCTCGGCGCCAGCGAACTGCGCCCCTACCTGGAGGAGTTGTCGAACAAGGCCAACACCCACGTTTCGGCGCACCCCAACGCCGGCCTGCCCAACGAATTCGGCGAGTACGATGAACTGCCGTCAGAAACTGCCAAGGTCATCGAAGAATTCGCCCAAAGCGGCTTCCTGAACATCGTCGGCGGTTGCTGCGGCACCACGCCTGGGCATATCGAGGCCATCGCCAAGGCCGTGGCCGGGTATGCGCCGCGCCCGATCCCGGACATTCCCAAGGCCTGCCGCCTGTCGGGCCTGGAGCCGTTCACCATCGACCGCAGTTCGCTGTTCGTCAACGTCGGCGAACGTACCAACATCACAGGCTCGGCCAAGTTCGCCCGCCTGATCCGCGAAGACAACTACACCGAAGCCCTCGAAGTCGCCCTGCAGCAGGTGGAAGCCGGCGCCCAGGTGATCGACATCAACATGGACGAAGGCATGTTGGATTCGAAGAAGGCCATGGTGACCTTCCTCAATCTGATCGCCGGCGAGCCAGACATCTCCCGCGTACCGATCATGATCGACTCCTCCAAGTGGGAGGTGATCGAAGCAGGCCTCAAGTGCATCCAGGGCAAGGGCATCGTCAACTCCATCAGCATGAAGGAAGGCGTGGAGCAGTTCATTCATCACGCCAAGCTGTGCAAGCGCTACGGTGCGGCCGTGGTGGTGATGGCGTTCGACGAAGCCGGCCAGGCCGACACCGAAGCGCGCAAGAAAGAGATCTGCAAACGCTCCTACGACATCCTGGTCAATGAAGTCGGCTTCCCGCCGGAAGACATCATCTTCGACCCGAACATCTTCGCGGTCGCCACCGGTATCGAAGAGCACAACAACTATGCAGTCGATTTCATCAACGCCTGTGCCTATATCCGTGACGAACTGCCCTACGCGCTGACCTCCGGTGGCGTGTCCAACGTGTCGTTTTCGTTCCGCGGCAACAACCCGGTGCGCGAAGCGATCCACTCGGTGTTCCTGCTGCATGCGATCCGTGCGGGCCTGACCATGGGTATCGTCAACGCCGGCCAGTTGGAGATCTACGACCAGATCCCCGCCGAGCTGCGTGACGCCGTCGAAGACGTGGTACTCAACCGCACACCCGAAGGCACCGACGCCCTGCTCGCCATTGCCGACAAGTACAAGGGCGACGGCAGCGTCAAGGAAGCCGAGACCGAGGAATGGCGTGGCTGGGAGGTCAACAAGCGCCTGGAACATGCGCTGGTCAAGGGCATCACCACGCACATCGTCGAAGACACCGAAGAGTCGCGCCTGTCGTTCGCACGCCCGATCGAAGTGATCGAAGGCCCGCTGATGTCGGGCATGAACATCGTTGGTGACCTGTTTGGCGCCGGCAAGATGTTCCTGCCCCAGGTGGTGAAATCCGCCCGGGTGATGAAACAGGCGGTGGCCCACTTGATCCCGTTCATCGAGCTGGAAAAAGGCGACAAGCCCGAAGCCAAGGGCAAGATCCTGATGGCCACGGTCAAGGGCGACGTGCATGACATCGGCAAGAACATTGTCGGCGTGGTGCTGGGTTGCAACGGCTATGACATCGTCGACCTGGGCGTGATGGTGCCGGCGGAGAAGATCCTGCAGGTGGCCAAGGAGCAGAAGTGCGACATCATTGGCCTGTCCGGCCTGATCACGCCGTCGCTGGATGAGATGGTGCACGTGGCCCGCGAGATGCAGCGCCAGGATTTCCACCTGCCGCTGATGATCGGCGGTGCCACCACCTCCAAGGCGCACACGGCGGTGAAGATCGAGCCCAAGTACAGCAATGACGCGGTGATCTACGTCACCGACGCCTCCCGCGCCGTGGGCGTGGCCACCCAGTTGCTGTCCAAGGAATTGAAGGCCGGTTTCGTCGAGAAGACCCGCCTGGAATACATCGACGTACGTGAGCGCACCTCCAACCGCAGTGCGCGCACCGAGCGCCTGAGCTACCCGGCGGCAATCGCCAAGAAGCCGCAGTTCGACTGGAGCAGCTACACCCCGGTGGTGCCAACCTTTACCGGCGCCAGGGTACTGGACAATATCGACCTCAACGTCCTGGCCGAGTACATCGACTGGACGCCGTTCTTCATCTCCTGGGACCTGGCCGGCAAGTTCCCGCGCATCCTCACCGATGAGGTGGTAGGTGAAGCGGCTACCGCGCTGTATGCCGATGCCCGGGAAATGCTCAAGAAGTTGATCGACGAGAAACTCATCAGCGCCCGTGCGGTGTTCGGTTTCTGGCCGACCAACCAAGTGCAGGATGACGACCTGGAAGTCTACGGCGACGACGGCCAGCCTATTGCCAGGCTGCACCACCTGCGCCAGCAGATCATCAAGACCGACGGCAAGCCGAACTTCTCCCTGGCCGACTTCGTCGCGCCCAAGGACAGCGGCGTGACCGATTACATCGGTGGGTTCATCACCACCGCCGGCATCGGTGCCGAGGAAGTGGCCAAGGCTTACCAGGACGCGGGCGATGACTACAACTCGATCATGGTCAAGGCCCTGGCTGACCGCCTGGCCGAAGCCTGCGCCGAATGGCTGCACCAGCAAGTGCGCAAAGACTACTGGGGTTACGCCAAGGACGAACAGTTGGACAACGAAGCGCTGATCAAGGAGCAGTACAGCGGCATCCGCCCTGCCCCCGGCTACCCGGCGTGCCCGGATCACACCGAAAAAGCCCAGCTGTTCCAACTGCTCGACCCCCAAGCCCACGAAATGCACGCCGGTCGCAGCGGCGTGTTTCTCACCGAGCACTACGCGATGTTCCCGGCGGCAGCGGTCAGTGGCTGGTACTTTGCCCACCCCCAGGCGCAGTACTTCGCCGTGGGCAAGGTCGACAAGGATCAGGTCACCAGCTACACGGCACGCAAAGGCCAGGACCTGAGCGTGACGGAGCGTTGGCTGGCGCCGAATCTGGGCTACGACAACTGAGGTAACGCTGCTACTGGCTGCGGTAACCGTTTACCGCACCTACGATGACTCAATGCGATTTCCTGTGTCGGACCGATTCTCGGTCCGCTGAACCGGCAGCTCAGCACAACCGGTTTTATACAGGAAACGCATGTCATCATGACCGAACCCAATACTCCCTCGTCAAACTCAGCCTTTCGCCAACTGCCCGCCCAGGCAGTGCATGAGCGCTTCGCTACGCGGCCGGCGCTGTATTCCGTCGTCTTCAAAGCATTGCGCAGCCGTATGCTGGAGCACTACCCATCGCTGAACCTCGACTTGCTCGCGGTCAAACTGGCCAGCCCTCAGGCCAATGGTGAATACAACTACCCCGCACTCATGGAGGTGGCTGTCGCCCATGTACTGAACCCACAGTTACTTGACTTGAGCGCCGTACGCGAGCGTTCGTACTTCCTCACGACACAGCCCCCCGCCGTGCTCAAGACCGGGGATGGCCAGCCGCTCGACATGCAGGTGGTCGCCCAGATTCTTGACGAATTTCCCGCGTCCCTTTACTTGTACATGCAACACGATCTGGCCGACTACTGGAGCCAGGTCGACAATCATGGCAACAGCCGCTGGCAGTGGCTTGCAGAGTTCCTCAATGGTCAGATGATTGCCGCAGCGGCCAGCCAGTCACCGCTGAGCGACGTGCAGCGCGATATGCTGGCGGTAGTCGCCGCCTGGCCAGCGCAACGTGAGCGCCTGCCCCGTTCCTCACCCGCCACCTATGTATATTTCATCGAGAGCACACTCACCCGCGTCGGCAAGACGGTGCGGGTATTGACCCCGGACCTGTTATTGGTACGCGATAAACAGGTGTTGCTCTACAGCGTAGCCGGCGCAATCCAGGCGTTTGATTCGCTGGAGGCGTTCAGCCAGGCCTGGGGGAGCAGGATGCAACGCGAGTTTCAGTTCGACAGCCTCACTTGGCAACGCAACGAAACTGCCGCCAACGTGTTTGAACAACAGGCCGGGCTGATCCTCAACCAACAACTCGAAGACCTGGCAACCCTATCGTTCCAGGGGCAAGACGAAAAAGAACTTGATCAACGCCTGGACATGATCACCAACCCGGCCAGGTATTTTACCGACATCAAGTTGCCCGACACCGAGCGCCTTGGCACCGTGAGCCAGCAACTGCCGCAATGGCTCAAGCAAGCCGAGCCCGCGGATCGTTTCGCCTATCACCGCCACTTGCAGGATATGGCGCAAGTGCTGCAAAAAAACCAGGGGCGATCGTTCAACGAGGGCATTGAAAACATCCACACATTCAGCCGCAGCGCATTGCGCAAGCGGATGCAAGCCGATCACGGCGATTTCGACCCTGATGCGGTGCAGTTGGACTTTGCGGTAGCGGCGGGTTATCCGGGCGGCGCCGGAATCATCGAACATGTGCGCATGTCGCTGACGGAGCTGGCCCTGAAGAATCTGGCCGGCAAGCCCAAAGGTACGTTGAAGCTGTCTTCCACAACAGCCACGCCACTGCCTGGCTGGTTGAATGAAGACTATCTGATGGGCAGCAACGGCCTGATCCAGCGTGTCGATATCGGCACCACCTACCCCAATGCCCTCAAAGATCTGCTGCTGTCCGATACCATCGAGGCACGTCGCCGCGAGGTGCTGTTTACTCGCGAACTAAAGGCTCATCTGCCGATGCAGGCGCTGGAATTCAAGGTCCGCCAGCAGCATGGCATGACCGTGACGGGTTATCAGTATGTCAAGGCGCTCATGGAAGAAACGCCTTCGCTCAGACTCGTCAACGATCAGGAAATCGTCCTGCGCCCCCTGGCGTTGTGCCGCAAAGCCGGGGCCACGCCGGACGAAGTAAATAATATGTTTATCATTGAGCCTCGCGACTCCCAGGTCGGCCCACACTTGCTGTACCGACCGCTGTACGCCGAGTCCCTCTACGAATACCCCACGCGCCAGGCGCTGCTGGAGGCCATCGCCGAACCGGGTGCGTTGCAGGACAGCGTGCTGACCTGGCTGTCGGACAAGGCGCGCCCCATCTATGCACACGGCGGCATCAAAGAGCCGCACATCATCCGTTTCTTGCCCGGCGACGAGTTCAACCGACCCGAGAAACCAGCGCCCGCGACCCTGGCCGTCGATGACGGCGCCGGTGAATGGCTCCAGTCCCAGCTCAACGGCCAACTGCCCAACCATCTGTTTGGCAGCACCGCACGGGCACTGGTCGACCTGGCGGACCGCGAGTCGATCTCCAACACCGAAAGCCGATGGGCCATTGTGATGGAGGGTGCCTGGCTGTTGTTCAATACATTGCTGCTGCCCTTGGTACAGGGCCCAGCCATGTTGGCCGGCTGGTTCCTGGTGCTGGTTGCCAGCCTGGAACAGGACTTGGCAGGCCTGGACAGCAGCGATCCCACCACCCGCGAATTAGCGCTGATTGATCTGTTGCTCAATACGGCGATGGTCTTACTGCATGGTGCATCGCCTGCTGCCAAACCGTTGTCGCCGCCGAGTGCCACCGACAGCGCGTTGCGCCTTGAAACCTGGCGCCGTGCACCAGGCCTGCCGCCACCACAGGATGCGCCAGTGATACGTCCTGGCGCAGTGTCATTGCCGGGAGAACCCCCGGCATCAGGCCACACCGCCCTGGACTTCACTCGCTCGCTGGCAAGCCCACACGCAAGCGAACGACTGAGGGCGATGCTGGACATCAATGTGCCGTGGCCTGAACCCTTGCCGGCTGCGCAAGCCAGCGGCCCGCTCAAAGGCCTTTACCGCATAAATGGCACCTGGCACGCCAGCCTCGGCGGGTTGCTGTTCCAGGTCAATGTGGTGCCGGGATTCAACGAGGTCTATCTGGTACACCCGCGATATCCGCAACACCCCGGTTTCAAGCTGATAAGCGACCACCAGGGGCACTGGCGCCTGGACACTCACGCCAGGCTGGAGGGCGGCATGCCCCGAGAACGCTTGAGTAAATGGCAGAAGGAACGTGCCGAAAAGCTGGGTGTATTAAAGGCCGAATTGCAAGCAATAAATGCCGAAATATTCTCGCTGATACCCACTTCGCTTTCGCTCCAAAGCACTCTGAACGCCGCCCGTGCCCAACTTGTTGAACAAAGCAAAAGCCTGCGCAAGGATTGGTTATTGCTGGCCAGTTCCGCGAACATACCGAAGTTGCACGCAGAAGTTATTATCCGTCATGAGAAACGGCGCGTCGCGGCGGCCCAAGCCAGGACGCAGTGGAATATCGCCCTCGATAAATTCCAGCAGTACGGCCGCGAGGTAATGACGCTGATGAAAAAAGTCGAAGCCAAGACCAGCGAACTGATGGCTGTCGACAGGACTGACCCCACTTATGTAAGGGAGCGAAACAGGGCAAGCAAAAGCAATTTTGACTTCTGGGCAGGCATCTACGAATCGCTGTCGCAAAAAATGGCAGACGCCCTGGAAACCGATCGTGGCGAAACCGACGCTGAACTCAGCGCCCGCGCATCACGGGAGCTGCCGCAAAACATCAGCGACGCCTACGACGACTACATCATCACCAAAAAACGCCAGCTTGCCGCGCTTACAGAAATGGTCGAGCCCGCTGAAAAGATCGAGACGTTACTCAAAGAGGCAGACCCGGCCCTGCGCCAGATACTCTTGCAAGGCAAGCCCTCTGATCAAAACATCCGCTCGGTCGCGATCAAACAGCATGCCCTGCTGGTGTTCATCGACTTGGTGTTCAATCGCATGAATGACTCGCGCAACCCAACGGAATTTCCATTCGTACGCGAGCTGACCGACAAGAGAACGGCAACCAGCTTGATGGCGCATACGGAAATGCTCACCACTACCGGCTATTCGGCCCGAGAGCAGATCGACGTCCTCAAGGACGTTCTGGAGCGATATGAGCAATTGGAAAACGCTGTCACGTCGCTGGCTGAAATGAATTCCGGCTTCATTCGCGAGGAGCATCGCCAACCGTTTCTGGACTACCTGGCTTATGCCCGCACCAGCCTTGAAGCGCAGTTGGCCAATTTGATTCTGGTGGAAGAAGGCTTCGCGCCACTGCCAACGCCCGAGCGCATCACACGGCAGAAAGCACCGAACCGAAGAGTGATCAAGACCCGTGACCGCAGGACCCTGGTGGGTGAAGTGCGCCCTGCCCAGCGCGACACACCGGGTAACTTCGTCGATATCAAGGACCCGCTCACCGGAAAAACCCTCGCCACCTACCTTGAACACCCCGGCGAAGGTGTATGGAACGTAGTTGAAGAGGTCGGGCCCTCAGCGCCCGCGCCGACGGCAATCAAGCGTTCGCTGAAGACCATAGAAGCACAGGCGCAAACCGTCAGGGACGAGCGCACCGGCATTGACAGCAGCATCGCCTTCCAACAACGAAAGTTACGCGACCCGGGCCGACTGGAAAGCCTCGATCCCCTTGAGTGGGATGTGATACTGACCCAGCACGCAGCGAAGTTCACAACCCTTGCCGAAGAACTCCAGCGCGATCACGCCAACGATCCCGGTGCTCGCACGTTGATCGATCAGTACCGCAGCCTGGCGGCCGAGGCAACGCAACAGGCACGTGAGCGTTGCAGCGAAGGGTACAAGTTGCAACGCCCCAAAGCCTCCCACGTCGATTACTTGTGGAAACACGGTTTTGTCGATATCAACCTGGTGAAGAGCCGCGTGCCGTTGAAGGCCGGTGACTTTCTCACCGAGTATGCAGTACGCGATAAAAGCAAAATCAGGGCGGGTATAAAGGGTAAGGACAATGTTTTGTGGTACGCCCATTTCCATTATTCGACCGTCGATCAAGCGCCCTCCCAACCTGATTTCGGTCACCTTAAAACCCCGAGTGAACAGCGATATACGCGCCGGGAACTGATTGAACAGGCGCGTGCCGACAACCGCGCCGTGGTCAATCTGGAGAAAGCCGAGATCAAGCCACCGCTTGATCAGCGGCTATTCCTGGGGTTGGAGGTACTGGCTTCCAAATGAGCCTCGACAGACTGTCTATACTCTGCACGAGAACCTTGTTGACGAGGGGTTTATGGACGATCCAATCGATAACAAACCACCGACCTTCTGGCAGATGCTGCACAGCGTGACGGCCGCCGCGTTCGGTGTGCAAAGCGGCAAGAATCGCGCCCGCGATTTCACCCATGGCAAACCCAGCCACTTTGTGATCCTGGGCATTGCGTTCACGGTGGTGTTTGCCTTGACGCTGTTTGGCATCGTCAAGCTGGTGCTGTACCTGGCCGGTGTTTAACGCAGCCGCCGATGCAGACTGAACGCATAAACAGGACGCCGGTTTGCCAACGACCGCCAGCGCACGGAATCCACCGGCGCTGGCGGCGCTGACAACTGCAGGCGCTCATATGAACCTTGAATATAGACCGCCATCATCTTGGCTGCTCGACAACCAATCGCTGCTCAATCAACGGCTTTATTACTGGTGGCTGACCCAAAATACCGCGGTGCCGACCACGAGAATAATCAGAAACAAAATGGCCCAGGCATCAACGGTACTGTCAGGTTTACGGGCTTTGGTGGAATTACTCATCGCATCGCCTCTTGTCGGTTTTATAGGTGACTGCACTAAGACTCGTCCACAGTAAAGACCAGTCTTGCCCCCATGACAAATGTGGGTATCGCGATAACTGTTCTCATTAGTCAGTTTGGTTATGTGCATATACCCAAACATCACTTTTGCGCATATACGCAAACTGGTATCGTGCGCCGGCTCCGTTGGGAGTGCGCGGCCGTGCGCGCAGATTTGCCGAGAACAGGACCTATATGTACGTATACGACGAATACGATCAGCGCATCATCGAGGACCGCGTCAAGCAGTTCCGTGATCAGACCCGACGCTACTTAGCAGGTGAACTGAGCGAAGAAGAGTTCCGCCCTCTGCGCCTGCAAAATGGCCTTTACGTTCAGCGCTTTGCGCCGATGCTGAGGGTGGCCGTGCCGTATGGCCAACTGACGTCGCGCCAGACGCGAATGATGGCCAAGATCGCCCGCGACTTCGACAAAGGCTATGCCCACATCAGCACCCGCCAGAACGTGCAGTTCAACTGGCCGGCCCTGGAAGATGTGCCGGATATCCTGGCTGAACTGGCTACCGTGCAGATGCACGCCATTCAGACCAGCGGTAACTGCCTGCGCAACGTGACTACCGACCAATTTGCCGGCGTCGCTGCCGACGAGTTGATCGACCCACGGCCGTGGTGTGAAATCGTGCGCCAGTGGACTACCTTCCACCCTGAGTTCGCCTACCTGCCACGCAAGTTCAAGATCGCCATCAATGGCTCGACCTCGGACCGCGCCGCCATCGAAGTCCACGATATCGGCCTGGAGCCGGTGTACAACGCTGCAGGCGAGCTGGGCTTCCGTGTGCTGGTGGGTGGCGGCCTCGGTCGTACGCCGGTGGTCGGTGCGTTCATCAACGAGTTCCTGCCGTGGCAGGACCTGTTGAGCTACCTCGACGCCATCCTGCGGGTCTACAACCGCTATGGCCGTCGCGACAACAAGTACAAGGCCCGGATCAAGATCCTGGTCAAGGCGTTGACCCCTGAGGTGTTTGCCCAGAAAGTCGATGCCGAAATGGAACACCTGCGCGGCGGCCAGACCACCCTGACCGAAGCCGAAGTGCACCGCGTCGCCAAGCACTTCGTCGACCCTGAGTATAAGGCCCTGAGCAATCAGGACGCCGAGCTGGCCGCACTCGACCAGCAACACCCAGGTTTCGCCCGCTGGCGCACGCGCAATACCCTAGCGCACAAGAAGCCCGGCTACGTGGCAGTGACCCTGTCGCTCAAGCCCACCGGCGTTGCACCTGGCGATATCACCGACAAGCAACTGGATGCCGTCGCCGACCTGGCCGAGCGCTACAGCTTTGGCCAACTGCGCACCTCCCACGAGCAGAACATCATTCTCGCGGACGTTGAACAGAGCCAATTGTTCACCCTGTGGGGCGAACTGCGCGAAGGCGGCTTTGCTACGCCGAACATCGGCCTGCTGACCGATATCATCTGCTGCCCGGGCGGCGACTTCTGCTCCCTGGCCAACGCCAAGTCGATCCCGATTGCCGAGTCGATCCAGCGCCGTTTCGACGACCTGGATTACCTGTTCGACATCGGCGAGCTGGACCTGAACATCTCCGGTTGCATGAACGCCTGTGGTCACCACCACGTCGGCCACATCGGCATCCTGGGCGTGGACAAGAAAGGCGAAGAATTCTACCAAGTGTCCCTGGGTGGCAGCGCCAGCCGCGATGCGAGCCTGGGCAAGATCCTCGGCCCATCCTTCGCCCAGGAAGCCATGCCGGAGGTGATCGGCAAGCTGATCGACGTGTATATCGAACAGCGTACCGAAGATGAGCGTTTCATCGACACCTACCAGCGCATCGGCATCGACCTGTTCAAGGAGCGCGTCTATGCAGCGAATCATTAAGAATAACGAAGTCGTCGACGAAACCTGGCACCTGCTGCCCAAGGACGCGAGCTTCGACGGCATCTCCAACTGCGACGACCTGATCGTGCCGCTGGCCCTGTGGCGCGAGCACGGCCACGCCCTCAAGGCCCGCGACGGCGGTTTGGGTGTTTGGCTGGACGCCGATGAAGAAGCCGAAGAAATCGGTGACGACGTGCAGCACTTCCAGGTCATCGCCCTGAACTTCCCGGCCTTCACCGACGGGCGCAACTACTCCAACGCACGCCTGCTGCGTGACCGTTATGGTTACAAGGGTGAATTGCGCGCCATTGGCGACGTGCTGCGTGACCAGTTGTTCTACCTGCACCGCTGTGGGTTCGATGCCTTCGCCTTGCGCGCGGACAAAGACCCGTACGAAGCGCTGGAAAGTCTCAAGGACTTCTCGGTGACCTATCAAGCGGCCACCGATGAACCACTGCCGCTGTTCCGCCGCCGCTGACACCTTGTCCCTGTAGGAGCGAGCTTGCTCGCGAAAAACCTGAACGATAACGCTGACATCCTGAATGAACGCGTTGTCCTCGAGTTCTTCGCGAGCAAGAACTGGGCGTCCCCCTCGTTCCTACAGTTCCATCGCCCGTCAATCCTGTGTGATCGACTGCCGCTTGACATTAAAGTTAACTTTAAGCTTAGCCTGAGACCTCCCCTGCTCAGGAGTTAACCCATGTCACCGTTCGAATCGCTGCAACTGCCCAACGGCCAAGTCATCGCCAACCGCATCGGCAAGGCCGCGATGGAAGAGAATATGGCGGACCTGCATCAGGCACCGTCCAAAGCCTTGAAGCAGCTGTACAAGATCTGGGCCGACGGCGAGCCCGGCCTGCTGCTGACCGGTAACGTGATGATCGACCGCCGCGCCATGACCGGCCCTGGCGGTGTCGCGCTGGAAAACGAGCAACACCTGGCCAGTTTTCGTGAATGGGCCGACGTAGCCCGGGCCAAAGGTGTGCACTTCTGGGTACAGCTCAGCCATCCAGGCCGCCAGACCATGGCCAACCTCGGTCAACAAGCATTGGCACCCTCGGCTATTGCGCTGGATGTGGGCAGTTTTTCCAAGATGTTCGCCAAACCCAAGGCCATGACCGAAGATGACATCCAGGACGTCATCAAGCGCTTCGCCACCAGCGCCCGCCTGGCCGAGCAAGCCGGGTTCACCGGGGTGCAGATCCACGGCGCCCATGGCTATTTGTTGAGCCAATTTCTCTCGCCCTTGAGCAACCACCGTACCGACCGCTGGGGCGGCCCCTTGGAAAACCGCGCACGCCTGCTGCTGGAGGTCGTCCGTGCCGTACGTGCCAGCGTCAGCCCTTCATTTTGTGTGTCGGTGAAGCTCAATTCCGCAGACTTCCAGCGCGGCGGCTTCGATGAGACCGATGCACGCGCTGTAGTGGAGATGCTCAATACGCTGAAGATCGACTTGCTTGAGTTGTCCGGCGGCAGCTATGAAGCGCCGGCCATGCAAGGTGAGGCGCGGGACGGCCGAACCTTGGCCCGTGAAGCCTACTTTTTGGATTTCGCCACGCAAATGGCGAGCATCGCCACCATGCCACTGATGGTGACCGGAGGTATTCGCCGCTTACCGGTGGTCCAGCAAGTATTGGACAGCGGCATCGCCATGGCCGGCATCGCCACCGCCCTTACTCTGGAGCCGCAACTGATCAAACAGTGGCGTGAAGGTCGCGACCTCAACCCACAACTGCGGCCCATGGAATGGAAGCGCAAACCGCTGGCCGCCCTCGCCACCCTCGCCGTGGTGCGCGACCAGATGCGTCGTCTGAGCCGCGGCCGTCTGCCCAACCCCAACGTTGCGCCCTGGCTGGCATTGGCCTGTGACCAGTGGTTTATCGCGCGGCGTACGCGGCAATACCGCGCAAGCATGACGCAATCTTCACATTAAAGGCGGAGCATTCGCCGTGATTGAACTGTCCCCTACTGATCAGCAGTTTTTCAACCTCACTGACGATTGGAGTTCCTCATGGCGAAAATCAACCTGGCCCAGCAGTTGGCGACCACCCTGGAACAAGCGGGTATCAAGCGTATCTGGGGGCTGACCGGCGACAGCCTGAATGGCCTGACCGACGCCCTGCGCAGCATGGACAGCATCGAGTGGATGCATGTGCGCCACGAGGAGGTTGCCGCCTTCGCCGCCGGTGCCGAAGCGGCGGCCACCGGCGAGTTGACGGTGTGCGCCGGCAGTTGCGGGCCGGGTAACCTGCATTTGATCAATGGTTTGTTCGATTGCCATCGCAACCATGTGCCGGTGCTGGCGATTGCCGCGCAAATTCCGTCCTCGGAGGTTGGCCTGAATTACTTTCAGGAAACCCATCCCCAGGAACTGTTCAAGGAATGCAGCCACTTTATCGAGCTGGTGAGCAACCCTGAACAGATGCCTCAAGTGCTGCATCGTGCCATGCGTTCGGCGATCCTCAACCGAGGCGTGGCGGTGGTGGTGATTCCGGGGGATGTGTCGCTGCTGGAGGTGGAAGATAAGCTCAAGCCGTGGCCGGCCTTGCACGCACCGCGCACCGTGCCGGTTGAGCAGGACTTGCAGCGCCTCACCGACATGCTCCAGAGCAGCGAGAAAGTCACCCTGCTGTGTGGCAGCGGCTGTGCCGGTGCCCACGATCAAGTGGTGGCGCTGGCCGACGCCCTCGGCGCACCGGTGGTTCACGCACTGCGGGGCAAGGAGCACGTGGAGTGGGATAACCCATTCGACGTCGGCATGACCGGCCTGATCGGTTTCAGCTCCGGCTACCACGCCATGCTCGATTGCGACACCTTGGTCATGCTCGGCACCGACTTCCCTTATCGCCAGTTCTACCCGACCGACGCCAGGATCATCCAGGTGGACCGCAACCCCCAAGCCCTGGGGCGGCGTGCGACCTTGGACCTGGGCATCGCCGCCGATGTCAGTGAAACCATCGACGCGCTGTTGCCGCGCCTGACCCGCAAGACCGATCGCAGCTTCCTCGAAACCTCCCTCAAGCACTACGAAAAAGCCCGCCAAGGCCTGGATGAACTGGCGCAACCGTCCAAAGCCGGCCGGCCGATTCATCCCCAGTATGTGGCGCGCTTGCTCAGCGAACTGGCCGATGATGATGCGATCTTTACCGCCGATGTCGGCTCACCCACCGTGTGGGCGGCGCGCTATCTGAAGATGAACGGCAAGCGCCGGCTGATCGGCTCGTTCAACCATGGCTCGATGGCCAACGCCATGCCTCAGGCTATCGGCGCCCAGGCGGCGTTCCCTGGACGGCAGGTGATCTCGATGTCTGGGGACGGTGGTTTCACCATGTTGATGGGGGATTTCATTTCCCTGGCGCAGCTGCAATTGCCGGTCAAACTCGTGGTGTTCAACAATTCGTCCCTGGGCTTTGTCGCCATGGAGATGAAGGCTGCGGGTTACCTGGACACCGGCACCGAGCTGAAAAACCCGGACTTCGCGGCCATGTCCAATGCCATGGGCATTTTGGGCATACGTGTGGAGCAATCCGAAGACCTGGAACCGGCACTGCGCCGCGCCCTGGCCCACGATGGCCCGGTGTTGGTGGACGTGGTGACCGCGACTCAGGAACTGGTGATGCCGCCGAGCATCAAGCTGGAACAGGCCAAGGGGTTCAGCCTGTACATGCTCAAGGCGGTGATGAGCGGGCGTGGCGATGAGGTTATCGAACTGGCACGCACCAACTGGTTGCGATAACCCCCTACTGTAGGAGCGAGCTTGCTCGCGAAGATCGCTAACGGTAACGCTGACATCCTGAATGAACGCGTCGTCGTCGAGTTTTTCGCGAGCAAGCTCGCTCCTACAGGTGCCGGGCTAATTTCAGCCTTTCTGTTTTTCTACCCACTTGCCGTAGGCATCGATGAATGCCTGCAGGAACGGCTTAGTCTTTTCCGACACCCTCCCCGCCTCATCGAACACACTGCCTGCCCCGCCCAAGTAGGCTTCCGGCTGTTGCATGCACCACACATCCAGGAACACCAGGGACTGGCGCAAATGGTGGTTGGCGCCAAAGCCGCCAATGGCACCCGGCGACACGCTGATGATCGCCCCCGGCTTGCCACTCCAGGCGCTTTGCCCGTATGGGCGCGAACCCACGTCGATGGCATTTTTCAAGGCCGCCGGCACGGAGCGGTTGTATTCGGGGGTGACGAACAGCACCGCGTCGGATGAGCTCACTTGTTTGCGGAAAGTACTGTAGGCTGCGGGCGGTGTTGCACCGTCGATGTCCTCGTTGTAGAGCGGCAAGTCGCCGATTTCAACAATGTTCAACTTGAGATTGGCAGGGGCCAGTTCGGCCAGGGCCAGGGCGACCTTGCGGTTGATCGACTCTTTTCTCAAGCTGCCCACCAGGACGGCAATCGTGTAGACCTTGCTCATTGAGGTTTCCCGACTTCTGAATAAAGGAGCCTGTAGTTATAGAGGCTTCGCGACGCGTTCACCAGAGGGTTTTGCGGATTCCCTCGCCGTTTTCCTTGCAAGCACTTGCGTAGGAAGCGTCTGAAAATATCAGCGAATAGTATTTTTTTCTTATAGGTAAACTACCCCGCTCCCTGACGGTCTACAGAACCGCAAATCGAGTGTTTATCTCCAGAGGTTCTAAACAGATGGCTGCAGTACTTGTTGGACAGTTTCATGCCAGAGACGCGGAAGGCCGCGTGTATTCGGTGCATGAGTTCCAGGAATCCAACCCGGCGCAAGGCGACCTGGCCGGATCGACGCCCACCACGACCTACAAGCTGGCCATTGGCGACCGTGTAGAAAAGCTGGAAGGTGATGAATTCAAACTGATCCAGTCAGGCACCATTCTCGTGCGCGAGTCCGAAACCACTCTGGCATCGTAAGCGCTTGCCTTGTTCACCTGCTCAGTCCTGGGGACTGGGCTGGGGACGTTCATGGGCGGCGGATCTGCGTCACCTCTATGCCCTGCTCGTCTTGCTTGAGCGTCACGAGCACCTGGCCGTGCTCCCCTTGCACGGTAAACATCGAGCGCTTGTAACCTGCCGCATTGTACGCGGGGTAAGCCTCCACCTCCCTGACCAGGGTGATCACCACGACTGCGCCCACCTGCTCGCCCACCTGTTGCTGGGAGCGAATAAAGGCTTCCAGTGCGAGGTTGTCCGGCGTCGGTTCATCCTGATGATTGAAGAAGTAAGCCGCCAGGCCTCCCACGGTCACCAGGACCACGAGTTGCTTGGCCGTTACCCCGAAGAACGTCGAGGGTAGAGGCATATGAGACCAGACCTGTTTTTTATTTTAAGTACCGGGAAACCGGCAGGGGTCGTTGCTGATCAGACCCGCCATTCTAATGGGGTCCTGGCTGAGCGCCATAGGCCGGGACGACCCCGGCAGTCTTTTTTGCGCACGAAGGCCTGCGCCATTGAATCCCCTGCGCACTGCACATAGACTCCGGCCATGCGTTTACGTCATATCGAAGTGATTCAGGCCATCTTGCAGACCGGCCACCTCGGCACCGCCGCCGAGTGGTTGCAACTCCCCGTGGGCGAAGTAGACGCCACCCTCAAGGACGCTGAGCAGCAACTGGGCTTCATGCTGTTCGCCAGCGTGCGCGGGCGCTTGCAGGCCACCCGGGAAACCCTGGAATTGCAGGCACAAATCACTGCTCTGTACGAAGCCCTGGAGCCGCTGCAACGCCTTGCCAGCCGCTTGAAACACCATCATGCGCCGCCCCTGCGCGCGCTCTGCACACCGCCGCTGGCCAACCAACTGTTGCCGCAGAGCATTGCTGCGCTGCGTCGACGTTTCCAGGATATGCCGTGCAACCTGTCGAGCCAGCCAGTTGGCGAGATCATCAACAGCCTGCTGTTGCATGAAGCCGATGTGGGCCTGAGCCTGCATGACCCTGAGCATCCACACATCCAAAGCACGGTGCTGGCCCAAGGCAAATTGCAGTTGCTGGCCCCCCATGGCTGGCTCAAGCCCAAGCAAAAATACATTGCGCTGCAGGAGTTGGCCGGCCAGTCGTTGATCGGCCTTGAAGGCCATGACCCGCTCAGCCGCTTGCTGGATGCCAAGCTGCACGCCCTGCGGCCGTTGCCCGTGGTGCAGACGCGGGTGCAAACCTACCCGATGATGCGCGGCCTGGTGGAGGCCGGAGAAGGCCTGGCGATTGTCGACCCGTTCACCGCCTTGGGTGCACGCGAGTCCGGGCTTGATGCGTGCCCGGTGTCGCCACCGATAGTGGTCAGCCTGTATGCGCTGACCTTGAAAGACGCTGCGCCCTCCCCGGCATTGAATGCGCTGCTGGAAATCGTCATCCAGAAAGCCGAAAGCCTGCTTGGCAACGACACCAAGCCCCTGTAGGAGCGAGCAAGCTCGCGCCTACAGGGGTCAGACAGCCTCCACCTGCGCCTTGAACAACCGATACCAGAAAATCGCGACCTCGCGGGTTTGCGGGTCAATCCCGCGATAACGCAGTTGATCAATGCCGCCCATTACATAGCCACAACGCTCATACAGGCGACAGGCGCCGAGGTTGTTGTTCTGGGTCTCAAGCATCATGCCCGGCAGGTTCTTCTTGCGAGCCCAGAACTGCGCCACGTCCAACAACGACTTGGCCACGCCATGTCGGCGCGCCGGTAACGCCACGGCCAACTCGTCAACATGGGCGAAACCGTTCCAGTTGGTGCTGACCACGATATGCCCCACTGCGCGGTCATCCAGGTACGCCATGAAGATCGAGCTGTCGGCGGCATCACGGAAACTGGCGAACTCTTCCGGGTCGATGCCATAGCACTTGCGGTACGGCAGCACTTTTTCCACCGGCCATTGTTCGACGCGCTGGCCCATTTGCGGCACCCCATAGGCACTGACTTCAAAGCTGAAATCATTGCCCCACACATAGGCATCAAAACCTTCGTCGGCGACTCGCACACTGAGCCCTGGATACTTCGGGTTCATTACAGCTTGCATAGACTTCCTTAACCCTTGATGCAGTCGACGGTATAACGACGGCCACTGCCGTCATCTTCGTGTTGCAGCCCATGCACATCCGCGACAAAACCGGGGAAACTGCTATCGAACGTGCGGGCAAATGCCAGGTAATCGATGATTGAACGGGTTGACTCGGTGAAGCGTTCGCCGGGCATGATCAGTGGTATGCCCGGCGGGTAAGGCACCAGCATCACAGCGGCGATGCGTCCTGCCAAGGCATCGATGCAGACCGCCTCCACCTCGCCCCTGACCAACTGGTCGTAGGCATCGGCGGGTTTCATCGCGATTTGCGGCAATACCGTATACATACGCTTGAGGTGCCTGGCCGTGGCATTGCTACGGTAACAGCTGTGCAACTGGTCGCAAAGGTCGCGCAGGCCCAGGCCTTGATAGCGTGCCGGGCCTTGGGCATACACCGACGGCAAGCAAGTGGCCAGGCTGACATTGGCATCGTAGCTACGCTTGAACTCCAGCAGCTCGGTGAGCAAGGTGCTCCATTTACCTTTGGTAATGCCCATGGAAAACAGCACGAGAAACGAATACAGCCCAGTCTTCTCCACCACCAGCCCGCGCTCCCAGAGGAACTTGCTGACCACTGCAGCGGGAATCCCACACTCGCTCAAGGCCCCACCGGCGTTGAGGCCAGGCATCACCAGCGTGACTTTGATCGGGTCCAGCAGCACGTAGTCCTCTACCACGTCGCCAAAGCCATGCCACTCATCCCCAGGATGCAACAACCAATCCGCTGTGGCGACCCGGTCGATGCCCGCGACCGAGGGTGGCTGCCAGATGGAGAACCACCAGTCTTCGGCCGCGATATGCTGACGCAGGTTGGCCAGGGCACGACGAAAACTCAAGGCCTCGTCGAACATTTCCTGGAGCAGCGAGCGCCCGGCCGGGCCTTCCATCATTGCCGAGGCCACATCCAGCGACGCGATGATGCTGTATTGCGGCGAGGTGGAGATATGCATCATGAAGGCTTCATTGAAGCGGTCACGGTCCAGTTGCCGTGCGCCGCCGTCCTGCACGTGGATCATCGACGCCTGGCTGAATGCCGCCAGCAACTTATGCGTACTGTGGGTGGTGAACACCAAGGGGCTGTCCGGCGTGCGCGAGGTACCCATGCCATAACGCCCGGCGAAGAACTCGTGAAAGGCGGCATAGGCATACCAGGCCTCATCAAAATGCAGCACCTCGACACTGTTGCCCAGTTGCTGCTTGATCAGTTCGGCGTTGTAACACAGGCCGTCATAGGTGGAGTTGGTCACCACCGCCAATTTCACTTTCGGTGGTCGCCCACGGGTCAAGGGGCTGGCGTCGATCTTGGCGCGGATCGACTCAGGGCTGAATTCGCTCAGGGGGATCGGGCCGATGATCCCCAGCTCGTTGCGCTCCGGGCACAGGTACAGCGGGATCGCGCCGGTCATGATGATCGAATGCAACACCGACTTGTGGCAATTGCGGTCTACCAGCACCAGGTCATCGCGCCCCACCATGGAATGCCAGACGATCTTGTTGGCAGTGGACGTGCCGTTGATCACGAAGAACGTATGGTCGGCGCCAAAGTTGCGCGCGGCGCGGGCCTCGGCTTCGGCCAAAGGCCCGGTGTGATCGAGCAGCGAGCCCAGTTCGGGCACCGATACCGACAAGTCAGAGCGCAGGGTGTTTTCCCCGAAGAACTGATGAAACGCCTGCCCCACCGGGCTTTTGCGATAGGCCACGCCACCGCCATGACCGGGGGTGTGCCAGGAATAATTGGAATCGGCGGTGTGTTGCACCAGCGCCTTGAAGAACGGCGGCAACAGGCCATCCAGGTACGTGCGTGCGGCGCGGGCGACTTGGCGCGCCAGAAACGGCACGGTGTCTTCGAACAGATAAAGGATGCCGCGCAGCTGGTTGAGCTCGCTCATGGCATCGGCGGGGGCGTTTTCCAGGGTGACTTGCTCGCCCAGCGCAAAGATCGGCAGGTTGGGTGCGCGCAGGCGCGCCAAGCGAATCAACTCCACCATGTTCTGCAACAGATGGGTGTTTTCCCCGGCGCCTTCGGCGGCAATCAGCATGCAGGCCAGACCGTGATGGGTAGCGGCCACCAGCCGCCCCTCGGCGTAGTCCACCGCAGAAAAAATACTGAAGCCCTCCTGTTCCAACTCCCTGGCGATGCCTCGAACCCGGTCACCGGCAACGGTGTCGGCCTTGATGTCACGGTGCACGATCAGAACGGGGAACTTCAGGTCTTTGTACATGAGCACTCTTACTCCGGAGGCTTTGCACAAGGGTAGAAGCTGGAAGCAAAAGTGGCGAATGAAGATTTCATAGGTGTTCGAGAGGTGTCTACATAAGTCGCGAGGGAGCTTGCTCCCGTGACGGCCCGCCTGACGGGCCATACTTGCCGGACACCCCGCGATCAAACTGTGGGAGCTGGCTTGCCTGCGATAGCGGCCTGCCAGCCGACACTTATCTACCTGAGGCTCCGCAATCCAAATGTCGGTGGGCTGGGCCGGCATTCCGGCTTTTCCAAAGTGACCCGCTGTCAGAGCGGAACGCTAAATGGCTGTTACCGCAGCAATGGATATGTACCCAATCCAACCGTGTTGACTGTCAGGCCGCATTCGCGAGCAAGCCCGCTCCCACAATTTGATCGCGGGGCGTCAGGTAGATAGGTGTTGGCTGGCAGGCCGTCACGGGAGCAAGCTCCCTCGCCACAGATGCAACTGTGTAAGTACCCATGGCTGCAAGCCTGCTCCTACATGAGCGGTTATTGCTGAGTGAGTTGAGTCCACAACGCCGGCGCACCGGCTGCCTTGGCAATCGCCTCCAGCCTTGCCGCATGCTCGGCCAGGTCCTGCTCGCTGGCACGGATGATCGGCGTCGGCTTGCGATCAGCTGGCAAGCGGCGGATTTCCGAAGGGCGGTTACCAGAGCCTTCCGCTGAACCGCTGCCATCGGACGCGTTACCGGCCAGGGACAGGCTGGTCTGCCCGCCGGTCATGGTCAGGTAAACGTCGGCCAGGATCTCGGAGTCAAGCAAGGCGCCGTGGAGTTCACGGCCGGAGTTGTCGACGCCATAGCGCTTGCACAAGGCATCGAGGCTGTTGCGCTGGCCCGGGTGACGCTCGCGGGCCATCATCAGGGTATCGAGGATCGTACAGTGCTGGGAGATGTCCGCACGGTCGGTCTGCCCCATCAGGGCAAATTCGTTGTTGATGAAGCCGATGTCGAACGCCGCGTTATGGATGATCAACTGGGCGCCATTGATGAATTCGAAGAACTCATCGGCCACTTCGGCGAAGCGCGGCTTGCCCTTGAGGAATTCGTCAGTGATGCCGTGGACGCCAATCGCGCCCTCGTCACTGTCGCGGTCCGGTTGCAGGTAGACGTGGAAGTGGCGGCCGGTCAGGCGGCGCCCCATCAGTTCGACACAGCCGATTTCGATGATCCGGTGACCATCGGTCACCGGCATGCCGGTGGTTTCGGTATCGAGTACAACAGATCGGATGGCCATCAGGGTTCAGCTCTCAACGGTTCGGTACAGTTCAAGGGGCGGGATATTAGCACGCTCTGTAAACGAAGCGCCCATGGCACCCAACCACCGGTGGACACCCAACAGTTATTTACAAGGTTTCGCAAACTTGCTGCGGTTTGCTACGTCCCTCGTCGCTAACCTGCGCGCCTCCTCCAGATACGGAATTCACTGACTCATGTTCAACCTGAAATGGCTGTTCATCCCCTGCCTGATCAGCGCTGCCGGTGCGCAAGCCACCAGTTTCGTGATGACCACTGACGCCTTGGTTAGCCTGTCGATGAGTGCCACGGGCGGCACCAGCAGCAGCTTCAAGGACGACAAGATTGTGCTGGCGGCCAAGGCCGATGCCGCATCGTTTGTCGCAAGCGAAGGTGCAATACGCGGTGCCCAGTTGGAGTCAGCCTTGCGGCATATTCGCCAGACAAGAGTGGACCTGCGATGCACGGACGAGCAACTCGCCCATGCGATCCTGGCCCTGTAAACCCCAAAGATTACGGAGTCTTTTTGATCAAACCAAAGTCCCGCAAGGCCACATAGGGGTCCCAATACTCGCGCACGGACTGAATTTGCCCATCCTTGGCCATACGCAGAATAGCGATAAAGGTCTGATGGTAGGGCTTGCCACTGGCGCGAATCACCCCATCGCTGGTGTACTCAAACACGTAGGTGCCCTTTTCGGTGGTCTCAAGCAAGGTCCAGGTCTTGGGATCGCTGTACTTCAAGTTACCCAATTGCTTGCTGAAGTTGGTGAAGTAATCAGTCATTTCCTGGCGCCCTTTATTGGCACGCTTGAAGCCGGCATCCGGAAAATCATCGACCGGTGCATAGACCAGAGCGTAAACCCCACCCTGCTGGTAGTACTTGGCCATCTCGGCCGGATGTTCCGACCAACCATTCAGGCTGCGCCAATAAAAGTCCGCGACGTCGGCGACGGTGTACCCTGGCGACAAATAGTAAAAGCCGCCCTGCTCCTTAATCGTTGCTTTGGGTTGGGCGTTAACGCCGGCGGCAAAGACTGCCGTGGTGACCAGCAAGCCCAATAACCATCCACGAAGATTCATCATGTTTACTACCTCACTTTCGCTTGATTGACGGGTTGATACGGTTTTCCTGCGCGCACGGCTCTGCCGGTGCGGCCATGGCCTGACCGCACCTGTACGAGCGATGAATCAATGGGGCATGCGCAGGACAGCCTTGATGGTGTCGCCAGAGTGGATATCGGCGATGGCCTGATTGATGTGTTTCAGATCGTAGAAGCGGATCATTTTGTCTACCGGGAAACGGCCCTGCTTGAACAAGTCCACCAACCGCGGCAGGAACACTGAAGGCACCGCGTCCCCCATGATGCTGCCCCGCACCACACGGCCGCGGATCAGTTGCATGACATCCAGAGACAGTTGGGTGCCAGGCGCGACCACACCAGTCAGCACGGCCTCACCGCCCTCTTCCAAGACGCTGACGGCATTGGCCATCACACCAACATGGCCAGCGCATTCAACGGCGTATTTCACTCCCCGGCCGCCGGTCAGAGCCATGACTTGCTGCGTTGCGTCAGCCTGGTGCGCGTCAATCAGTAGCGTGGCCCCCATGTCACGAGCCACCGCCAGGCGCGAGGGTTGCGTGTCTATTGCGATGATCGGATTGCAACCCATCACGCGTGCCGCCATGACCGCACTGAGGCCGACGGCCCCCATGCCGAAGACGGCGATGGCAGTGCCAGGGGCTGGCTTGAGCGTGTTCATGACTGCGCCTGCCCCGGTCATCACGCCACAGGCAAAGGGCCCCAGAAACTCCAGTGGTGCATCATCCGCCACCTTGACCAGGCTGCTGGCGCTCACCACCGCGTAATTAGCGAATGAAGACTGGCCGAAAAAGTGGCTGTGCACCGGCCGCCCGTTGTCATGCAGTGCCACCGAGCCATCGGCACGAGAGGCTTTCCAGTTGTAGTCAAAATGTTCAGCGCAGTAAGTTGGCAACCCACTGGCACAATGACTGCACTGACCGCAGAAGCCCAAGGACAGGATAACCTTGTCACCCACCTGCACATGGCTGACACCCGGCCCGACTTGCTCGACGATACCCGCCCCTTCGTGACCGAGCACCACGGGCATTGCCACCGCAATCTGGCGGTCACGCACGGCAAGGTCGGTATGGCAGATGCCGGTGGCAATGATTCTGACGCGCACTTCATCGCTGCGCACAGTGTCCAGTTGCAAGGGGCGCACATCAAACAGCGGGCCTTTGCCTTCAGTCACAGCAGCCAGGATTTTCATTGGATCTCTCTCGCACGATCATTGGCTTGTTATTGATTACCGGGGTAACCAACCATTGAAGCCAGATTAACGAGCAGGTCCGCAGGTCGCTTTACCTTACTTGCTGACGTGTTGACGCTTATTGCGCAATGCAACGGAGCCTAGGGTCGACGCAACTCACTGGCGGACTGCCCGACAATCCGGCGGAACGCACGAGAGAACTGGCTGGCGCCGGCAAATCCGGTCGCCAGGGCAATATCCAGCAGACTGCGGTCGGTGGTGGTGATCAAGTGTTTGGCCCGGTTGACCCGACACAGCAGTAGGTACTGGTACGGTGACATGCCGAACGTGCGCCGGAATATCCGAGAAAAATGATAGGGGCTAAGATTGACGATGTTTGACAAATCGGCCAGGCGTACTTCGTTGGCCAGTGACGCCTCGATGTAATCGACCAACCGCTGGCGCTGCGCCCGCCCCAGCTCACCTGCGTTCACCAGTACGACCTCAGGCAGTTGTTGCAGTACACGCAGCTCCTGCATCAACAGCATGACCAGGGTTTCCAGATACAAGGTATCGGTCTTGCCGCCACGCACCACCTGATCCAACCGCTCGAGCAGAGCTCGCACAAACCCATCATGGCAACTGATCAGCGGCTTGAGATCCTTCTGCACCCGGTAGCTTGGACAGGCTGCCGCCAATCGCTCCTCGTCAATCGACACCAGTACATACCCCACTCGGGCACGCTCCCCCGCCCAACCTTCGAATAGGCAACCGGCGGGGATAAAGTCAATGAGCTGGTCCAAGGCCCGAGGCCCAGCCAAGCGCAAGCCATCGATGCTGACCTCGCCATCACTGACCGCCCCCTGTCGGTACAGCACGAACTGGTGCTGCTGGCGGCGCATTTCAAAACGATGAGCCCGTTGTACCACCTGCACACATTCAATAGCGCCCCATGGTGGCAGCTCACGGCGGATCATCTGCGAAATTCGTGGTGGCGTATAAATGAGCCCCTCAGGCTCACTCTCCACCGCTTCGTCAAGAAAGGCCTGGACATCGGCATGAGGTGAAAAGGACATTCCGCGCTCCCGAGTAGTATTCGAACGGCCGCTGCGATGTCGTTGATTCAGCTCTGCTTGTACCCGCGCACTTCATCCACGCCACGGTTGGCCAACTGGTCGGCGCGCTCGTTGCCAGGGTGGCCGATGTGCCCGCGTACCCATTTCCAGGTGATGTCGTGACGGTTGCACTGTTCATCGAGCAATTGCCACAGGTCGGCGTTCTTGACCGGCTCCTTTGCCGCCGTTTTCCAGCCGCGTTTTTTCCAGTTGACCATCCACTCGTTGATGCCCTTCATCACATATTGCGAGTCGGTCACCAGCAGTACGTTGCAACGCCGCTTGAGTTCTTCGAGGCCGCGAATGGCGCCCATCAATTCCATACGGTTATTGGTGGTATTGGCTTCGCCGCCCCACAGTTCCTTCTCCACGCCCTTGCACACCAGCAAGGCGCCCCAGCCGCCTGGGCCCGGGTTGCCTTTGCAGGCGCCATCGGTGAAGAGTTCTACGCTATCGGTCATCGGTTATTCGGCCTGAAATCAAAAAGAGGTTTTACGGTTCGCCTTGTTCGCGGTTGACCTTGGCCAACGGCATCGGCACGAGCTTGCCGATCGGCTCGCGGCGCACTTGCTGCAACGGTCTCAGCCCGACCACGATCTTGCGTGCAACCAACAAATAGAAGCCGCCACCCGACAGCTGCCAGGCTCCTGCCCGGCGTTCCCAACCGGCCAGACGGCCCTGCCACTTGGCAGTCGCAAGCGGCGGACGATAGCACCCGAAGCGGCGTTTCTCCAGCGCGAAACCCAGCAGGTTGAGCCAGTCGCCCACCCGTGATGGCGCGATGCAGCGCGCCTGGCGCAGTCCGTCATGGGCGAACACACGGCGCAGGCCCCAACTGCTCCAGGGGTTGATGCCGACAATCAGCAAATGGCCACCAGGGCGCACGCTGCTCGCCGCTTCGCGCAACAAACCGTGGGGTGACAAGCAGAAATCCAGGCCGTGCTGCAACACCACCACATCGGCGGCGTGTTCGCTCAAGGGCCAGGCCTGTTCCTCGCAGACGATCTCCACGCCCGGCAACGGTGCACCCAGGCGCACATTGCGTTGCACCTGCGGCGCCGATGGAGGCGTGTCGGCCGACGGTCCGTAATGCACCAGGTAGCCACCAAAGAACCGGCCCAGCTCGTCTTCGAGCATGCGCCGCTCTTCTTCCAGCAAAAACTGCCCAATCGGCCCGGACAACCATTCGCGGGCCGCGCTGATCAGGGCCAGCCACTCAGGATCGGCCTGGGCGAACGCTTTATCAGTCATTGCATTCTCCAACTCGCCTAGACGTTCTAAGATGCACCAATGTGTTCAGCTTGGCGAATCGAAGAATGATACAGATCAGTGCCCTACCCGCCTTTACCGACAACTACATCTGGTTGTTACAAGACCCTACGACCCAGCGCTGCGCCGTGGTCGACCCCGGCGATGCCACGCCAGTGCTGGCCTGGCTCAAGCAGAATGCCGAGTGGCGCCTCAGCGACATACTGGTTACCCACCATCACCATGATCATGTAGGCGGTGTCGAGCAACTGAAAAATGCCACCGGCGCCAAGGTTTATGGCCCTGCCAACGAAAAGATCCCGGCGCGGGATGTGGCCTTGCACGATAACGACCATATCCGCGTGCTGGGCTGGGACTTCGACGTGTACGCCGTGCCAGGCCACACCCTCGGCCACATCGCCTTTTATCACCAAGGCGTATTGCTGTGTGGCGATACCTTGTTCGCCGCCGGTTGCGGTCGCCTGTTCGAAGGTACACCCGAACAGATGTACAACTCTCTGGAACGCCTGGCCGCCCTGCCCGCCGATACGCAGGTGTACTGCACCCATGAATACACGCAAAGTAACTTGAAATTTGCCCAAGCCGTGGAACCGCACAATGCCGACATCGCCGAACGTGTGGAAAATGTCGCCCAACTTCGCGCCCGTGGCGAGATGACGCTGCCCTCCAATCTGGCCTTGGAAAAACGTACTAACCCTTTTCTGCGCACCGCTGAAACATCCGTTAAACAAAAAGCGGACGAACGGAACGGCCGCGACAACCGCTCTGGGGCCGAGGTGTTTGCTAGCTTGAGGGCTTGGAAAGATAAGTTCTAACCGGATGCAATCTGATACGTAATTTCTGAATGGTTGACCGGAACCAAAGCGCTTTCTAGAATCGCCCGACATTTTTGCCCGGAACTTACTTCCAGCCAATGTCGTCATCTATTCGTAAATCCATTTCTTCAGACGCATTGACCCGCCTGGCTCAAGCCGTGGCGGTGGCCGTTTCCGCAACTCTGGCGGGCTGCCAATCGACCCATTACGCTGCACAATCCACCGTGCAACCCAAACCGAATCTTGCTGCCAAGATCAAGCAAAAACCTATTTGGCTATCAGAGAAGCCCAGCCCCGAAGTACCCCAGGACGTCTGGGAACGCATGCGTCGGGGCTTTCAATTGCAGGACGGTGTCGGCGTCAACCCGCGCATCGAGCAACAGCGCCTGTGGTTCGCCAGCAACCCCTCCTTTTTGGAGAATGCCGGCGAACGCGGCAGCCTCTACATTCATTACATCGTCGAACGCCTTGAAGAACGCAACATGCCCCTGGAGCTGGCGCTGCTGCCAGTGATTGAAAGCGCCTACAACCCAATGGCCTATTCGCGCAGCGATGCGGTCGGTTTGTGGCAGTTCATTCCCTCCACCGGGCGCTACTTCAACCTGCGCCAGACCCGCGCCTACGATGGCCGCCGCGACATCACCGCCTCCACCACCGCCGCCCTGGACTATCTGACGCGTCTGCATGACATGTTCAACGGCGATTGGCTACTGGCCCTGGCGGCCTATAACGCCGGCGAAGGCACGGTCAGCCGGGCTATCGAGCGCAACGAAAAGCTCGGTCTGCCCACCGACTACTGGAACCTGCCCCTGCCCCAGGAAACCAAGGACTATGTGCCCAAGTTCCTGGCCTTGTCCCAAGTAGTACTGGCGCCCGAAGCCTACGGCGTCAACCTGAACCCGATTGCCAACACGCCGTACTTCGAGGTCGTTGAAGTCAAGCAAAGCATGGACCTGTCACGGGTTGCCGCGCTGGCCGAGATCGACGAAGACGAACTGTTCCAGCTCAACCCGGCCTTGAAACAACGCACCACCCTGGACGGCCCCCAGCATCTGCTGGTGCCGACCTCCAAGGCCCAACTGCTGACCAGCACCCTTTCGACGATGAAGCCGGAAGAGTTGCTGAGCATGCGCCCCAAGAAGCCGGTATTCGACGAAGTCGAGACCAAGGCGGTTGCCGGGCGTACCCGCAGCTACAAGGTACGCAGTGGCGACAACCTCACGCTGATCGCCAAGGCCAACAAGGTCGATGTGCATGACCTGCAGCGCTGGAACAAGCTCAACGGCCAGGCCCTCAAGGTCGGCCAGACCCTGGTAATGCAGGACACGCGTAAAGTCGCGGCGAAAAAACCGGTGCAGTACAAGGTCAAGAAAGGTGACTCGCTGTACATGGTGGCCAAGCGCTTCAATGTCGAGATGCAACATCTCAAGCGTTGGAACCCGCGCACCGGCCAGGCATTGAAACCAGGGCAGATGCTGGTGGTTTCCGGGCCGCGCTAATACCTCGGGGAGAGCTGGCTTGTGTGGGAGCTGGCTTGCCTGCGATGCAGGCACCTCGGTCTATCAGTCAGACCGCAGTGATGCTATCGCAGGCAAGCCAGCTCCCACATTTGACCTTCACACCGTCCAATAGCTTGCAGTCCGCAAAATGGCCTTCCCGACAGCCTTTTTCCAACCGGAACAAGCTGTTACTGTACCGATCATAAAGCCCAAGCCGCCTGGATCGGATCTCTGACTTGAAGCGTCCCCTCCTTCTACTAATAAGTCTGGCCTTGAGCTTTGCAGCGAACGCGACGATCACCGAAAGCCACGGTTATGCGCAGTTCGGCACACTCAAGTACCCGGCCAAATTCACCCATTACGATTGGGTAAACCCTGCAGCGCCCAAAGGCGGGACATTGCGGGTGATGGCATTTGGCACCTTCGATACGCTCAACCCCTACACCTTCAAAGGTTCAAGCCCGGTTTCCACCGCCAATTTCCTGCAGTACGGCGTCAACGAGCTCAATGAACCCTTGATGGTGGGCACCGGGCAATACGCGCCGTCCGGCGATGAACCCACCTCAAGCTATGGCCTGATTGCCCAATCGGTGGAATACAGCGAGGACCGCAGTTGGGTGGTGTTCAACCTGCGCCCCGAAGCACGCTTTCACGACGGCAAGCCGATCACCGCCGATGACGTGGCGTTTTCCTATCGCACCCTGCTGACCGAAGGCCACCCGCAGTACCGCACCAACCTGCAGGAAGTGGCCCGGGTCGATATCCTCAACCCTCACCGTATCCGCTTTGTGTTCAAGCGCGCCGGCAACCCCTTGCTGATCCTGCGCCTGGGCGAGTTGCCGGTGCTGCCCCAGCACTATTGGAAAAACCGTGACTTCAAGGCAACCACCTTCGAGCCGCCCCTGGGCAGTGGGCCTTACCGCATCACCAAGGTTGCGCCTGGGCGGCAACTGGTGTTTGAACGGGTCAAGGATTACTGGGGCAAAGACCTGCCGGTCAACCAGGGGTTCTATAACTACGACAAGGTCGAAGTGGAGTTCTATCGCGACAGCGACGTGGCCTTTGAAGCCTTCAAGGCCGGCGAATTCGATATTTATATCGAGCATCAGGCCAAGAATTGGGCCACAGGCTACAACTTCCCCGCGGTCAACCGCGGCGATGTGATCAAGGCGCAGATCGCCCATCAGATCCCCACCCAGAGCCAGGGCCTGTTCATGAATACCCGGCGACCGGCGTTCAGCCAGGCCAAAGTGCGTGAAGCCCTGGGGCTGATGTTCGATTTTGAATGGACCAACCGCACGCTATTCAGCAGCGCCTACAAGCGTTCAGTGAGCTATTACCCCAACAGTGAGTTCTCGGCCACCGGCCTGCCCGTGGGCCATGAGTGGTTGATGCTCTCGCCCTACCGCGACCAACTGCCGGCCGCGCTGTTCACCCAGCCGTTCAGCCTGCCGCACACTGACGGCCGCGGCATCCCCCGCGAAACCCTGCGCCAGGCCCTGGCCCTGCTCAGCGAGGCCGGCTGGAAACTGTCGGGGCAGCGCCTGCTGGATAAGGACGGGCAACCGCTGCGCCTGGAAATCCTGCTGGTCAACCCGAACCTCGAGCGCATCCTGCAACCCTATGTCGAAAATCTGACCCGCATCGGCATCGACGCCCGCTTGCGTACCGTGGACCGCGCACAGTACAAACAGCGCCTCGATCAATTCGATTTCGACATGATTCTGATGACTCTTAACCAGACCTTGAGCCCCGGCCTTGAGCAGTGGCAGTACTTCCACTCCAGCCAGGCCGCAATCAAAGGCAGCAAGAATTACGCCGGTATCGCCAACCCGGTGGTCGACCACCTGCTGGACCAACTGCTGGCGGCGCAGACCCGCGAAGAACAACTGGCTGCCGGCCGCGCCCTGGACCGGGTGCTGCTGTGGCAGCACTACAGCATTCCCAACTGGTACCTCAACTATCATCGCCTGGCGTACCGCAACCGGTTCGCCTTCGTCACCACGCCGCCCTACAGCCTGGGTCTGAGCGCGTGGTGGCTGAAAGCTTCGGAGAAAGCCCAATGATGTCCTTGCGTACTACCCTGCTCGCCAGCCTGTTGCTGTGCACTGCGGCGCACGCCGCGCCACAACATGCGCTGACTCTCTACAACGAGCCCCCCAAGTACCCCGCCGGCTTCAAGCATTTTGACTACGTAAACCCCGACGCCCCCAAGGGCGGCACCTTTCGCGAATCGGCCATGGGCGGCTTCGACAGCCTCAACCCCTATATCAGCAAGGGCGTACCGGCAGACAACCTGCCACTGATCTACGACACCCTGGCCATGCAGAGCCTGGACGAACCCATCACCGAATACGGACTGGTGGCCGGCAAGATCGAAAAAGCCCCGGACAACAGCTGGGTGCGCTTCTATCTGCGCCCCGAAGCGCGCTTCCATGACGGCCACCCGATACGCGCCGAAGACGTGGTGTTTACCTTCCAGACCCTGATCAAGGAAGGCAACCCGCTGTACCGCAACTACTACGCCGACGTCGATGAGGTGGTGGCCGAAGACCCGTTGCGCGTGCTGTTCAAGTTCAAGCGCACCAACAACCGCGAGTTGCCGTTGATCCTTGGGCAGCTGCCAGTACTGCCCAAACACTGGTGGGCCAGCCGGGATTTTTCCAAGGGCAACCTGGAAATCCCCCTGGGCAGCGGGCCTTACCAAGTGGCCGAGGTCAAGCCAGGCCGCATGATTCGCTACGAGCGGGTCAAGGATTATTGGGCCAAGGACCTGCCGGTCAATAAGGGCTTCTACAACTTCGATACCCGCATCACCGATTACTACCGCGACAGCACTGTCTCCCTGGAAGCCTTGAAGGCCGGGCAGTTCGACTACTGGCTGGAGTTCAGCGCCAAGAACTGGGCCAATGCCTACAACATTCCAGCGGTGAAAGAAGGCAGATTGATCAAGGAAGAAATCCCCAACGGCAACCCTACCGGCATGCAGGGTTTTGTGTTCAACATGCGCAAGCCGATGTTCCAGGACGTGCGGGTGCGCAAGGCCATCAGCCTGTTGCTGGATTTCGAATGGAGCAACAAGCAGCTGTTCAACGGTGCCTACACCCGTACCCGCAGCTATTTCGAAAACTCGGAAATGGCCGCCACCGGCCTACCCGGTCCGGACGAGCTGGCGATTCTCGAGCCGCTGCGCGACAAGATCCCTGGCGAAGTCTTCACCCAGGCGTTCGAACCGTCCCACACCGACGGCAGCGGCATGATCCGCACCCAGCAACGCGAGGCCTACCAACTGCTGCAGGAAGCGGGCTGGAAGATTGTTGACGACAAAATGGTCGACAGCACCGGCAAGCCAGTGACCATTGAGTTCCTGCTGGCCCAGACCGAGTTCGAGCGCATCCTGCTGCCGTTCAAGCGCAACCTGGCAGACCTGGGCATCGATCTGGTGATTCGTCGCGTGGACGTCTCGCAGTTCGTCAACCGCCTGCGCTCACGCGACTTCGACATGCTGGTGGGCAGCTTCCCGCAATCCACCTCGCCGGGTAACGAGCAGCGCGAGTTCTGGAAATCCTCCAGCGCCGACAAGCCCGGCAGCCGCAACTACATGGGCCTCAAGGACCCTGCGGTCGACCAGTTGGTGGAAGAGCTGATCGACGCCGGTTCGCGCCAAAGCCTGATCGCCCACGCCAGGGCGCTGGATCGTGTGCTGCAGTTTGGTTACTACGTGATTCCCAACTGGCACATCAAGACCTTCCGCGTGGCGTACTGGGACCACCTGGGCCACCCCAAGGTCTCGCCACGCTACGACGTCGGCACCGCGACCTGGTGGAGCAAACCCGACGTCACACCTGCCGTCCCCCTGGACACACGCGCCGATGCGGCGAGCGGAGGCGATTAAATGCTGGCCTATATTGTTCGCCGCCTGTTGCTGATCATTCCCACGCTGTTCGGGATCTTGTTGATCAACTTTGTCATCATCCAGGCCGCTCCCGGCGGCCCGGTGGAGCAAATGATTGCCAAGCTCGAAGGCTTCGACGGCGCCACCAGCCGCATTGCTGGCGGCGGCGCCGAAGTCGCGGTGGCCGGTTCCAGCTACCGTGGCGCCCAGGGCCTGGACCCGGCGCTGATCAAGGAAATCGAAAAGATGTACGGCTTCGACAAGTCGGCGCCGGAACGCTTGTGGATCATGGTCAAGAACTACGCCCAGCTGGACTTCGGTGACAGCTTTTTCCGAGACGCCAAGGTCATCGACCTAATCAAGGAAAAGATGCCGGTGTCCATTTCCCTCGGGTTGTGGAGCACCCTGATCATGTACCTGGTGTCCATCCCCTTGGGGATCGCCAAGGCCACGCGCCACGGTAGCCATTTCGATGTGTGGACCAGCTCGGCGATCATCGTCGGCTACGCGATACCGGCGTTCCTGTTTGCGATTCTGCTGATCGTGGTGTTTGCCGGTGGCAGTTATTTCGACTGGTTCCCCTTGCGCGGGCTCACCTCCAACAACTTCGAGGAGTTGAGTTGGGGCGGCAAGATCCTCGATTACTTCTGGCACCTGGCGCTGCCCGTTACCGCCCTGGTGATCGGCAACTTCGCGACCATGACCCTGCTGACCAAGAACAGCTTTCTCGACGAGATCAACAAGCAGTACGTGGTCACCGCCAAGGCCAAGGGCCTGACCAATCGCCGCGTGCTGTATGGCCACGTGTTCCGCAACGCCATGCTGCTGGTGATCGCCGGTTTCCCTTCGGCCTTCATTGGCATCTTCTTTACCGGCTCGTTGCTGGTGGAGGTGATCTTCTCCCTCGATGGCCTGGGCCTGATGAGCTTTGAAGCGGCGATCAACCGTGACTACCCGGTGGTGTTCGGCACGCTGTTTATCTTCACCCTGCTGGGGCTGATCGTGAAACTGATCGGCGACCTCACCTACACCCTGGTCGATCCGCGTATCGACTTTGCCAGCCGGGAGCATTGAGATGAACCTGTCCCCCCTCAATCGCCGCCGGTTCGAGCGGTTCAAGGCCAACAAGCGTGGCTGGTGGTCGCTGTGGCTGTTCCTGGTACTGTTCGTGCTGAGCCTGGGCGCCGAGTTGATCGCCAACGACAAGCCCCTGGCGGTGCACTTCGACGGCGGCTGGTACTTCCCGGCGCTCAAGCGCTACCCGGAGACTACCTTCGGCGGTGAATTCCCGCTGGAAGCCAACTACAAGAGCCCGTACATCCAGGAACTGCTAAAAGCCAAGGACGCCTGGACCTTGTGGGCGCCGATTCCGTTCAGCTACCAGAGCATCAATTACGACCTGAAAGTCCCGGCCCCGGCGCCGCCGTCCTCGGTCAACCTGCTGGGCACCGATGACCAAGGGCGTGATGTGCTCGCGCGGGTGATCTACGGCTTTCGCGTGTCGGTGCTCTTCGCCCTGACCCTGACCATACTCAGCTCGATCATCGGCGTGATTGCCGGCGCCTTGCAGGGCTTTTATGGTGGTTGGGTCGACCTGGCCGGGCAACGTTTCCTGGAGATCTGGTCCGGCTTGCCGGTGCTCTACCTGTTGATCATCCTGGCCAGCTTCGTGCAACCCAACTTCTGGTGGCTGCTGGGGATCATGCTGCTGTTTTCCTGGATGAGCCTGGTGGATGTGGTGCGCGCCGAGTTCCTGCGCGGGCGCAACCTGGAGTACGTGCGGGCTGCGCGGGCGCTGGGCATGCAGAACGGCACGATCATGTTTCGCCACATCCTGCCTAACGCGATGGTTTCGACCATGACCTTCCTGCCCTTCATTCTCACCGGCGCCATCGGCACCCTCACCGCCCTGGACTTTCTCGGCTTCGGGCTGCCGGCAGGTTCGCCGTCGCTGGGTGAGCTGGTGGCCCAGGGCAAATCCAACCTGCAAGCGCCGTGGCTGGGCATGAGTGCCTTTGCGGTGCTGGCGATCATGTTGAGCCTGCTGGTGTTTATCGGCGAGTCCGCTCGCGATGCGTTCGACCCGAGGAAATGAGATGAATCCGGACAACCTGATCGAAATCCGCGACCTCAGTGTCGAGTTCGTCACCGGCGAGCATCATCACCGGGTGGTCAACCACGTGAGCTTCGACATCAAGCGCGGCGAAACCCTGGCGCTGGTGGGCGAAAGCGGTTCGGGCAAATCGGTCACCGCCCATTCGATCCTGCGCCTGCTGCCCTACCCGTTGGCCAGGCATCCGTCGGGCACTATCGAGTATTCAGGGCAAGACCTGCTGACGCTCAAAGAGAAGACCCTGCGGCATATACGCGGCAACCGCATTGCGATGATCTTTCAGGAGCCGATGACCTCGTTGAACCCGCTGCACTCCATCGAAAAACAGATCAACGAAGTGCTCGGCCTGCACAAGGGCCTGACCGGCAAGGTCGCCACCGAGCGCACGTTGGAATTGCTGGAGCTGGTGGGTATCCCCGAGCCACACAAACGCCTCAAGGCGTTGCCCCACGAGCTGTCCGGCGGCCAGCGCCAGCGGGTGATGATCGCCATGGCCCTGGCCAACGAGCCGGAGTTGTTGATTGCCGACGAGCCGACCACGGCGCTGGATGTCACCGTGCAGTTGAAGATCCTGGAATTGCTCAAGGAGCTGCAGGCGCGGCTGGGCATGGCGCTGTTGCTGATCAGCCACGACCTCAACCTGGTACGGCGCATCGCCCACCGTGTGTGCGTGATGCAGCAAGGTTGCATCGTTGAACAGGCCGATTGCGAGACACTGTTCCAGTCGCCCCAACACCCCTACACCCAGGAACTGCTCGCGGCGGAGCCCAGTGGCGGTCCGGCCAACAACGCGGTCGGCCCACCGCTGCTGGAAGTGGATGACCTTAAAGTCTGGTTTCCGATCAAGAAAGGCTTTTTGCGAAATACCGTGGATTACGTCAAGGCCGTGGACGGCATCAACTTCAGCCTGCCCCAGGGGCAAACCCTGGGCATCGTTGGCGAAAGTGGCTCGGGCAAGTCCACCCTGGGCCTGGCAATTTTGCGCCTGATCGGCAGCCAGGGCGGGATTCGCTTCGAAGGCCAGCAACTGGACCGCCTCAGCCAACAGCAGGTGCGCCCGTTGCGCCGGGAAATGCAGGTGGTATTCCAGGACCCGTTCGGCAGCCTGAGCCCGCGCATGTGCGTCAGCGAGATCGTTGGCGAAGGCCTGCGTATCCACAAGATGGGCACGCCCGCCGAACGAGAAGCGGCGATTATCGCGGCGCTCAAGGAGGTGGGCCTGGACCCCGAATCCCGGCATCGCTACCCCCATGAATTCTCCGGCGGCCAGCGCCAACGCATCGCCATTGCCCGAGCGCTGGTGCTCAAGCCGCGCCTGATCCTGCTGGACGAACCCACCTCGGCCCTGGACCGCACGGTACAACGCCAGGTGGTAGAGTTGCTGCGCGGCTTGCAGGCCAAGTACAACCTGACCTACCTGTTTATCAGCCATGACCTGGCGGTGGTTAAGGCGCTGAGTCACCAATTGATGGTGGTCAAGCAAGGCCAGGTGGTGGAGCAAGGCGATGCCCAGGCTATTTTTGCCGACCCGCAACATGCCTATACCCGGCAGTTGCTCAAGGCCGCTTTTTTGGTACCGGCCTGACGTAACGCGGGTGAAAATGCAGGAGAAATAACGCCATGTCGCTCAGCCCAATCGCCCGTCCCGCAGACACGCCGCGCTTCTGGCGCGACGAACGCCTGCCGTTCATCGAAGCGCGTACTATCGCCGACGGGCGCAAGGTCACCTATACCCGACACGCCCATGAGCATTTTTCCATCGGTGCGATCACCACGGGCTGCAGCTATTACCACTACGGCGCGCACACCTTCGAAATCAGCGCCGGCACCGTGGTGCTGATGAACCCCGGCGATGTGCATGCGTGCAACCCCATCCATGACCAGCCCTGGTCCTACCACATGCTATACCTCGACACGCCCTGGCTGACCGACCTGCAATACCAGCTGGGGTTCAGTACCGACCAGGGCTACCGGCCATTCGACACACCCCATACTCGCGACACCGGGCTGTACCACGGCTTGCTCGACCTGTACCGCACGCTAGTGGATGAACAGGCCGAACTGCTGCAAAAACAGAGCGCGCTGGTGAGTTACTTCACCGAGGTGCAACAGCGCCTGAATCCTTCGTTGACGCCGGTACGCGAGGTCAATCACAAACTGGAACGCGCCGCCGACTACATCCGCGCCCACTGCACGCAGGCCTTGAAACTCGAAGACATCTGCCAGGCCGCCGAGCTGTCGCCGTCTTATCTGATCCGCGCATTCAAGCACTATTACGGCTTGACGCCCCACGCCTTCATGGTCAACCGCCGCATCCAGTTCGCCCGCAGCCAACTGCGCAATGGCGCACTGATTGCCGACGTCGCCCTGGCCGCGGGCTTTGCCGACCAGGCACACTTCCAGCGCACCTTCAAACAACACTTCGCGGCCACGCCGGGGCAATACCGCGAGAACCTCAAGCCATCAGCAAATAACCCACACTGGCCACCAGCAACGCGGCCATTGAGCGGTTAAACAGGCGCACACCTTTGGGGTTGTTCAAGTAGCGGCGCAAAAACGTCCCCGCATACGCCCAGCACGCCACCGACAGGTAGCAGATCACCAGGTAAAGCGCGGCAAACAACCACACCTGCGCCGCATCGCCATCGGCCACGAACAACCCCATGCCTGCCACACACGCCAGCCAGGCTTTCGGGTTGAGCCACTGCATGATCGCGCCATACAGCATCGACGGCGCGGTGTGGGCACCGTCAGCGTCCAGCCGGCCATCATCCACCGCCAGCTTCCAAGCCATATACAACAAGAACGCCACGCCGCCCCAGCGGATCAATTGAATCAGAACCGGCCAACGCACCAATACTTCATGCAACCCCAGGCCGATCAACACCAACAACAAGGTAAAACCCACGGCGGCGCCGAAGACATGTTTCTGGCTGGCGACGAAACCAAAACGTGCGCCAGAACTTAAAGCGACCACATTCACCGGTCCCGGCGTGATGGACGTGGCCAGGGCAAAGGCGGCCATGGAGAGAATCAAGCTCATTGCAGTTCCTTTTGTGATCCCAAACGAGGTTTAGATCACGGTACCGCGCAGGGACACGAGGGTATTGAAGAAAATGCCCCTGGGTACTTCAGAAACGGACGCTGATCTGATTAGTGCCCCCGCGATCATGAACTGACCCCACAAAGTTGGACGATTTTCTATCTATGCCTGAGCGGCCTGAATTCTGTATTCAACAGGACTCAGGCCGTTTAGCTTCAGTCTGATACGCGAGTGATTGTAATACTGGATGTACTC
>NZ_JAENSV010000028.1:0-72647 GCF_016613265.1 Pseudomonas sp. MF6751 | reverse complement strand
CAGAAGCTGTTTGGAGCTTCCTCGGATAGGCCTGATACATAGATGCAACCGGGTACCAATGTTTGAAAAGCGGGTTGAAAGTGGGGGCGAGTCCATACATAGGAGCGAGCTTGCTCGCGAAAAACTCACAGGCGCTGCGTTTATTCAGGAGGCACGCGTTATCGTTGAGGTTTTTCGCGAGCAAGCGCGCTCCTACATTGGTATTGATGCAAATACCTTGGTAGTTCAGACGCACCGAGTCGATGCCATCGCAGGCAAGCCAGCTCCCACATGGGTTCGCAGGGCATCAGTTGGATCAATGCCGGCTGTCAGGCCGCTTTCGCGAGCAAGCCGCTTCCACCGCAAGCTCCCCTCACCACAAGTCAGCTAAATCCGTCGACGGCGGTTGAGTTGGGGGATGGCGGCTTGGGGAGCTTCCACGCGCGGGGCCTGCGCCGCCGTTTTCGCGGCCAGTTGTGCCAGCGTGGGCTGGCTGAACAGGGTGCGGGCGTCCACGTCCAGCCCGGCCTTGCGCAGGCGGGCTACCAGGTTCACTGCCAACAGGGAGTGCCCGCCCAGTTCAAAGAAGTGGTCATGGCGCCCTACCCGTTCGAGTTTCAACACGTCAGCCCAGATCCCGGCCATCAGGGTTTCCACCTCGCCCACTGGCGCTTCGTAGGCTCGGCTAAGCACGGCCTCCAGCCCTGGCGCCGGCAGGGCCTTGCGGTCGAGTTTGCCGGCGGGATTGAGGGGCAGTGCGTCGAGTTGCACGAAGGCGGCCGGCACCATGTATTCCGGCAGGTGCTCCAGCACATGGTCACGCAAGGCTTGCAGGCTCGGCGCCTGGCCGCGCAGGGTGAAGTAGGCCACCAGGCGCTCATCGAGAATCAATACCGCCACCTCGTGCAATGCCGGGTGGGCGGCCAGGCGTGCTTCGATCTCTCCCAGCTCCAGGCGCACACCGCGAAGTTTCACTTGGAAGTCGTTACGCCCAAGGAATTCAAGTTTGCCGTCAGGCAGGTAGCGCACCAGGTCGCCGGTGCGATACAGGCGGTCGCCGGGCACGAAGGGGCTGTCGATAAAACGTTCGGCGGTCAGCTGTTCCAAGCCCAGGTAACCACGGGCAACGCCGACGCCGCCGATGTGCAGTTGGCCGCTGATACCCATGGGCACCGGCGCATCATGAGCGTCCAGGACATACAGGCGGGTGTTGTTGATGGCGCGGCCAATCGGCAGTTGCAAGGCGGGCACCGGCGCGCCGGGTTCGAGGGTCCAGGCGCAGCTGTCCACCGTGGCTTCGGTGGGGCCGTACACGTTATGCAAGCGCACCGTGGGCAAGCGCGCCTGCACGCCACGGGCCAAGGCGGCGGTGAGTTCGCCGCCGCCGCACACTATATCGGTGAGGCTGGTGCACAGGGCCGATTCGTCCAGATCCAGAAACTGCTGCAACATGGCGGGCACGAACTGGATCACCCTGATCTGCTGCTCACGAATCACCTGGGCCAGGTACGCCGGTTCACGGTGCCCATCGGGCCGCGCCAACACCAGGCGCATGCCGTTGCTCAACGGCCAGAACAGCTCCCACACAGAACCATCGAAGCTGAACGGCGCGCGCTGCAACAAGGCGCCGCCTTCGGCGTTCGGGCACAGTTGCGAGCCCCAATGCAACAGGTTGCCCAGGCCACGGTGCTCGATCATCACACCCTTGGGCGTGCCGGTGGAGCCCGAGGTGTACATCACGTAGGCGAGATTGGCGACGCTCAAGCCTGGCACGCTTGGATTGTCGATCGGCGCCTGATTCCAAGTGCAGTGGTCGAAGTCGATCAGCGGGATCGAGACATCGCCCACCCCTTCGCGTGTGGCAGCTTGTACCAACAGTGCCACTGGCTGGCTGTCTGTGAGCATGTAGGCCAGGCGCTCGCGTGGGTAACCTGGGTCGAGCGGCACATAGGCGCCGCCCGCCTTGAGAATTCCCAATAAGCCCACCACCAAGTCCAACCCACGCTCCACGCACAACGCCACCCGCGAGTCCGGTTGTACGCCGTGCTCACGCAAGTGAAAAGCCAGTTGGTTGGCACGTTCGTTGAGTTGGCGGTAGGTCAATGCGTGCTGACCCGCCTGCACCGCAATGGCATCGGGGGTTCGCCGCGCATGGGCTTCAAACAGCGCTTGCACGGTCAGCGTTTGTGGGTAGTCGGTGGAGGTTGCGTTGAAGTCCACCAATAGAGTTTGCAACTGGCTCGCGGGCAGCACCTGCACACCGCGCAGCGGCATATCCGGCGTGCTTTCCAATGCGTCCAGCAGGCCGTTCAGCGCGGTGTCGAAGTAGCTCAAGACAGGTTCAGCGCCCACTGTGTCCGGGGCCATGACCTTGAGCCGGAAGCCGCTGGCCGTGTCGTCCACCGTGAGCATCAACGGGTAACTGAGGATGTCTTCACTGCTAAGCAAGGCAATGCCCGGCACAAGGTTCAGTCCAGGGTCCGCCGAGGTGTGACGATAGTTGAGCAAACTGTTGAACAGTTCCGGCACGCCGCTGCGACGCTGGGCCAACGCCAGGGACGCCTGTTCATGGGCGAGCAAAGCGCTCAGTTGCGCGTGGGTGTCGTGCAGCGCATCCGCCACGTTTTTCCCGGCCAAGCGCAGGCGCAGCGGCAAAGTGTTGATAAACATGCCCAAGGCCCGCTCGGCCCCCTCGCCGGCTTGCAAGCGGCCGAGCAGCACGGTACCGAACACCACATCTTCGCGGCCGGCGACACGGCTGAGCACCTGAGCCCAGGCCAGGTGGAAAAGGCTCGCGGCACTGACCCCCAGGGCTCGGGCCTGGCTGCGCAGGCGCAGATTGAGTGCGTCGCCGAGCGAGCGCTGCGCCTCTTCGGTCTCGGCACGCAGGGCCTGACGCTTCTGTAGGCCGAACGCCAAGGTCGGCTCATCGACATCCGCCAGACGCTCTCGAAAGAACGCCTCGTGCGCCGCCTGGCGAGCCGTTGAGCGGGCCTGCGCGACCATGTTGCGATAAGGCACTGGCACAGGCAGTTGCGCCTGTTGACCCAGCAGATGGGCACGAATCTCGTCTACCAGCAGCGTGGTCGACGTGGCGTCGTTGACCAGATGATGAAAGCGCAGCCTGGCGACCCAGCGCTGGTGCTGGGGCTCCTCGGCGTAATCCAGGGCCATCAGCGGCGCCTGGCGCAAGTCCAGGGGTTGCGCCGGTTCGCGCAACGCGTCAACCCGCAGCTGCGCCTGGCGCCACACCACCTGCATCGGTTGTTCCAGGGCATCCCACACCAGGCTGGTGCGCAAAATATCGTGGCGATCGATCACCTGTTGCAGGGCACTGGCGAAGGCATCCAGCTGCTCGCGGCGCGCGAAGCTGAACAGCGCTTGTTGCTGGTACGGGTCGTGCGCGTCGGTGAGGTGGTGGTAGAGCAACCCTTCCTGCAACGGCGCCAGCGGATAGATATCCTGCACGTTGGCGGCGCCACCAGGGATGCCGGCGACGATGCGGTCGAGGCTGGTTTGGTCAAGTTCGGCCAGGACGAGCAAATCCTGGGTGATATGGGTGCAACCGGTCGGGATTCGATTGGCCGGCACCGCCTGTTCGTGACCGACACACGCCGCCGCCAGCGCCGCCAGGGTCGGCTGGCCGAACAGCACTTGCACATCGGCGCGCAGGCCGGCCTGGCGCATGCGCTGCACCAGTTGCACCGCCAACAGCGAATGCCCGCCCAGCTCGAAGAAATGGTCATGGCGGCCCACTGGCTGCACATTCAGCAACTCGGCCCAGATCTGCGCCAGTGTGGTTTCCACCCCCTCCTGTGGCGCTTCGAAGCGGCGGGTGATAAAGGCTTCCTGGGTCGGTGACGGCAAGGCTCGGCGGTCGAGCTTGCCGTTGGCGGTGAGGGGCAACGCGTCGAGGCACACGTAAGCCGCCGGCAGCATGTAGTCCGGCAGCGAGGCCTGCAGGTGAGTGCGCAGTACTTCGATTTCCACAGGCTGACGTGGCACAAACCACGCCCATAATTGCCCGTCGCGAAACTGCACCACTGCATCCTGAAGCGCCGGATGGCTGGCCAGGGCCGACTCGATTTCCCCCAGTTCGATACGCACGCCACGGATTTTTACCTGGTCGTCATTGCGCCCCAGGTAGTCGAGATTGCCGTCTGGCAGCCAGCGCGCCAGGTCGCCGGTGCGGTACATGCGACCGCCACTGAATGGGTCGTCGATAAACCGTTCGGCACTCAACTCGGCACGGTTCAGGTACCCCCGCGCCACGCCCTTGCCGCCGACATACAACTCCCCCGCCACGCCAATCGGCACCGGGCGTTGCTGCGCGTCCAGCAGGTAGACGCGGGCATTGGCGACCGGCGCGCCGATATGCAACGGCTGGCCCACCTCAACGCGCCCCGAGGTCGCCACAACGGTGGCTTCGGTGGGGCCATAGTTGTTCACCACCGCAAACGTCTGTGCCTGGGTGAAGGTGCGCAGGCGGTCGCCGCCGATCAGCAAGGTGCGCAAGGTGGGATGCCCAAGCCCCTGGCTGAACGCATATTCGGCGACAGGCGTGGGCAGGAAACACACATCCAATGGTTGCGAGCGCCACCAGCCGAGCAACGCGTCGATATCTTCCGCGCCTTCATGAGCCGGTGGCAGGTGCAAGGTCGCCCCCACGCACAACGCCGGCCAGACTTCCCAGGCCATGGCATCAAAACCGAAGCCGGCGACGCTGGCGGTGTGGCTGCCCGCGTGCAGGTCGAATGCCTGGCAATGCCAGTCCACCAGGTTCGACACGCTGTGATGTTCGACCATCACGCCCTTGGGCAACCCAGTGGAACCCGAGGTGTAAATCACATAAGCCAGGTTCGACGGCGTGACGGCAACCTGAGGGTTACTGTCGTTGGATGCGCTGCCAGGCTCCAGCGCGATCACCGGTACCGTCGAGACGGGCAGACGCTGGCGTAAATCGCGCTGAGTCAGGATGGCCGCGGGCGCGCTGTCGTGCAGCAGGTACTCCAGGCGTTCGCCGGGATGGGCCGGGTCCAGCGGCACGTAGCAGGCGCCGGCCTTGAGGATCGCCAACAGCCCCGCCAGGGTGTCGAGGCCACGCCGCGCCAGGATCGCGACGCGGTCATCGGGCTGTACGTCGAGCGCCACTAGTTGATGAGCCAGTGCATTGGCCTGGCGGTTGAGTTGGGTGTAGCTCAGTGAGCGGTCCTGAAACACCGCCGCAATCGCGTGGGGCGTGCGTGCGGCCTGGGCTTCAATGCGCTGGTGCAGGGTTTGCGGCGTAGCGTTGGGCTGCGCGGTGGCGTTCCAGTGCAGCAGTCGGGCCTGCTCCTCGGGCAGCAGCATGCAAAACTCGCCGATGGGCAGCGCAGTGTCCTCCAACCCCTGCTCCAGCAGCCCGATGAAACGCTGGGCCAACGCCTGCACATCGTGCGCCTGGAAATACGCCTCGTTGTAGACGCAATGCAGCCACGCATTGTCCTGGTAACGGTTGCTGCGCAAGTGGATGGCGAGCGGTAGCGCTTCATGGTGATTGGAGACCTTGATCGCGCGGGCCTGGACCTGACCGAAGCGCAGGTCGTGGTCGTCCTGCTCGAACGATACCGACACGTCGAAGAGTTGCCCGCGATCTGTTCGGCGCAAGCCCAGCTCGCGGTTCATCTCACTCAACGGGAAGCGCTGATGACGAAAATCCTGCTTGAGCTGATCACGGATGCCCCGTACCAGAGCACCGAAAGACACGCCCTCGCTGAACGCAAAACGTACCGCGCTGACCTGGGTGAACAGGCCCACAGTGGCGCGAAACCGCGCGTTGGAGCGGTTGAGAATCGGCAGGCCCACTCCCCATTCCTGCCGTTGGCTGGTGCGGGTGAAATACACATACATCGCCGCCAGCAACACATGAAAGGCCGACGCCTGGTAGTGGTTGGCCACCTGCTCCATACGGTTGAGCAACTGCACCGGGAAGCCTTGCACCCAGGTGTTGCTCGACGTCTTGGTGTTGTGCCTGGGGGTGAGCAGCGGCTCGGGCAGCACCTGGTATTTGCCCAGCCAATAATCACGGTCGCGGGCGTAGCGGGCCGATTGCAGGTAGCGTTGGTCGGTGTCGATAAAGTCGATGTAGGACGGTGCCAGTGGCTCGGTGGCGCGCCCCTGCTCCAGGGCGCTGTAGAGCTGCGCGAGGGATTGCAGCATCTGGCCGAAGCCCCAGCCGTCGAGGATCAGGTGATGAGCCTGGGTACCGAGGCGGTAGTGATCATCATCAAGTTTGACCAGGAAAAAACGGCACAGTGGCTCGCCGCTCAGGGCGTAGGGCCGAGCCATTTGCGCCTGCATCAAGGCCTGGGTCGCTGCAGCCGGGTCGGGCAGCGCGGAGAAATCATGCAGCGCCATTTCCACCTTCAGCTGCGGGGCGAATGTTTGCCCAGGCAGGCCATTGGCGTCGGTGTGCAGTTGGGTGCGTAGTGCATCGTGACGGGCCACAAGCAGTGCGACAGCATGCTGCATGCGTTCGGGCTCGACGGTGCCGGCAAAATCCAGATAGCCGCCAATGTTGTACAGCGGCGAATCGCCCACGCGCAGTTGGTCGAGCCAAATGTCTTGTTGGGCGCCAGTGAGGGGGAAGCGGGCCGGCTGGCTGGAGGAATACTGCATAAGATCCTTCTCATGGGGGTCAGGCACTGGCCGCGCAGAGGTGGCCCATTACGCCAAAGTTGCCGGATTGGAGCATGGGCGCCGAGGGGTGTCTGACACCCGAAACCCGGACATTCAAATGGATGGATAGGCCTTGGTCGAAGGTTCATGGCTGAAACGATTAAAGCGTTGTAGGAGATTGGCTACAGCTCATCCATGCCGAGCCTCTGGATAACCCCTTTATTTTAATAATTCATCATTTACATCAATAACTTAGCTAAGACTAAAAATAACTTACACCTGTACGTAGCCGGCTTAATTCACGAGAAACGTCGGATTAATGGCGCAGCTTTTATGGCAGCTTGTGTCCCTCGTTTCCGCTACATACGTAGGACAAATCCCTATGGCTAAATAAAATTTCGAACGCCGAGTTACGTTCAAGCAGTACGGAGCGCCCTGCACAGGCCCTGGGCAACCGTTGACGGTTTTCGACATCAAGGATGAGATGGCTATGAGTCTGACCCCAAGTATTGGCGACACCTGCGGCCCGCATTTTTATGCCGAAATGGGCGAGTTGATTTCAAACAGCGGCGACGAACATTTCGCCGCCACGATGTTGCATCTGGTGGGCAAGTGGGTACCGATTCACCTGGTAGACCTCAGCGAATGGACCCTGGATGAACTGCGCGACCGAGTGCTGGACATCAAGTTACTGGGCAGCGCCGGGGTGAAAAAGGATTTGTCGGTGCCCCAGACCTTGCATGCGCTGAACGACCACCCTCTGTTGCGGCAGATGCTGCACATGCAAGACCCGCTGCTGATCCAGATGAACGCCAAGGCCAACAGCGCGCATCCGCGCGGTACTTCGCACCAGTGCAACCTGGTATCGCGCCAGGGCAATCGACGCTGTGTGATTTCGTTCTACCGCCCGCCGACCCAGCAGGGGTTTTCCCTGGCTGAGTTGTCGTTTCTCAAGTGCCTGTCGGACACGCTGTTGCCGTTGATGGAGCGGCACGCCCAGAGCCTGCGCCAGGCGCCGCACGCCGAGACTGAGCCGGCCCATACCCTGCTGGAACAATCGCAGTTGCAGCGTGAGTTCTACAAACGCTTGTCTTTGAGCGACATCACCCTTTCGGCGCGGGAACAGGAAGTGTGCCTGGGCCTGCTGACTGGCGGCACCGTGCCGCAAATCGCGGAGAAACTCAGTGTCAAAAACAGCTCGATCGAGACCTACCTCAAACGTGCCGCCGCCAAGCTGGGCGTAAGCGGCCGGCATGGCCTGGCCAAATGGATGGTGGGCGCCTGATGAACACACGAGCACTGTGCACCGTCGGCATGGCCTGGATGCTCGGCGGTTGCTCGCTGATTCCCGAGTACCAGCGACCAGCCGCGCCGACGCCTGCGCAGTACCCCCAAGGCGGCGTGTACCGCCTGGCGCAGGCCGGCACCCAGGCGCAAAACCCGGACTGGCAGCAGCTGTTCCGCGACCCGGCGCTGCAACAGCTGATTAATGATGCGTTGGTCAACAACCGCGACCTGCGAGTGGCGGCCCTGAATGTGCAAGCGTTCCAGGCGCAGTACCGTATCCAGCGCGCGGACCTCTTCCCGGCACTCTCTGCCACAGGCGCCGGCAAGCGCCAGAAGCTGCCGGGGAGCGTGACCGGCACCGGCAAGTCAGCGATAACCTCCAATTACTCCGCCACCTTGGGCCTGAGCGCTTACGAACTGGATCTGTTCGGCCGCGTGCGCAGCCTCAGCGAACAGGCGCTGCTCACTTACCTGGGCACCGAACAAGCACGGCGCAGTACGCAATTGAGCCTGGTGGCCAACGTCGCCAATGCCTACCTGACCTGGCGCGCCGATCAGGAACTGCTGGCCCTGGCCGAGCAAACCCTGGTCGCCAACGACCACAGCTGGCAATTGACCAGCCGCAGTAAAAGCGCAGGCAAAGCCTCGGCGCTGGACGTGGTGCAAGCGCGCACAGCAGTGGAAAGTACCCGCGCCAGCGTGGCCCGCTATGAACGCCAGGTGGCCCAGGACCTCAACAACCTCACACTGCTGGTGGGTGGCCCGGTGGATGAACACCTGCCTGCGCGCCCATTGGCCGACGATCTGGTCGCTCGCGTGCCCGCCGGCTTGCCCTCGGACCTGCTGCAACGCCGCCCGGATATCCTCCAGGCCGAATACCAACTGCAGGCGGCCAACGCCAATATCGGTGCGGCCCGTGCCGCGTTCTTTCCTTCCGTGACCCTGACTGCAAACGCAGGCAGCACCAGCAAGGAGCTGTCGGGGCTGTTCAAGGGCGGCTCGGGCAGCTGGACCTTTCAGCCGCAGATCAACCTGCCGATCTTCAACGCCGGCAGCCTGCGCGCCAGCCTCGATTACGCCAGGCTGCAGAAGGACATCACGGTGGCCCAGTACGAAAAATCCATCCAGGGCGCCTTCCAGGAAGTTGCCGACGGCCTCGCCGCACGCCAGACCTTCAACGACCAACTGGCGGCGCAACGGGATTTCGTCGCCGCCAACCAGAACTACTATGACCTGGCCGAACACCGTTACCGCAGCGGCGTGGATAGCAACCTGACATTCCTCGATGCGCAGCGTTCGCTGTTCAGCGCGCAACAGGCGCTGATTGTGGACCGGCTGGCGCAGTTGGTCGCCGAGGTGAATTTGTATACCGCACTGGGTGGCGCCTGGGATATCAGCGCAACCCCGACTGCCGCAGCCGGTACTCCCCCGGTGTCATCTGTGCATACCGCAAAAAAAACCGGCTGAAATACGCAGGGTCCTTGAACCCCAGCTGGTAGCAGATTTCATTCGCGGAACTGCCGGTAAACAACAGCAGGCGCTTGGCCTCCTGCATCAGCCGTTCAAGGATCAAGCGCTTGGACGGCAGGTCGGCAATGCGTCGGCACACTTCATTGAGCCGCGCCTGGGTCACGCCAATGCCCTCGGCATAACGCGCCAACGGCCAATGTTCCAGGTAGTGGGCTTCGATCAGCTCGTTGAAACGATGGAAGATGCGCAGGTCTTCATGGGCTGTCGGGCGTGCCGGCTGGGCGTGGGCGCACAGGCGCAGCAGGCGGATCATGATCAACCGCGTCAGGCTGTCGAGGGCGGCGGCGCGCCCTGCCCGTTCGGCGTTGATCTCACTGCACAGCGCCTCGAAGAGTTGTTCCAACCCCTCAGCGTCGCCAGTCAAGGCCACACATGCCGCACCGGAGGCGAGGCTGGGGTCGGCGTCGATCAATCCCCATACAAGCTGCTGGCGCACCGTCAGCACATGCCCGTCGGCATCGGCTTCGGTGACAAACGCGTGGGCCACCGTGGGCGGCGTGAGAAAAAACATCGGCCCCGATTCAACGTACTGGCGGTCATCCAGATACACCCGCACTGCACCACTCTTGACGTAATGCACCTGGAAAAACCGGTCATGGCGATGCACCGCCATATTGCGCCCGAAAAACCCCGCCAGGTTGCCGAGCTTGTCGTAATGCACCTCGGCGTCGCTGTAGCGCTGGTCGTAGACCTGCCCGATGTTGATGTTGGGAATCGGCTTCACGGGGCTCTCTTCTTGTTGTTGTGAGGCCAGCGCAGTGTGCCACGCTTGACGGTAGTTAACATATTAATTATAACGTTAACAACTTAACGAACGGCCTGTGCAGCCGTCGTCACCGCCAGGAGAAACTCATGAGCCGTACCCTGCATGATGTTGCCAGCGGCACCCTGTTTGGCGTTGCGCTGAACTACCAGGGCCTGCTGGACCAGCATCTCGCCGCCTTCCAACAGCCGCCCTACCAGCAGCCGCCGACCAAGCCGGTGCTGTTTATCAAAACCCCCAACACCCGCAATGCCCATGGCGGCGTAGTGCTGCAGCCTGCGGGCGAGCGCCTGCAGCCGGGCCCGGCGCTGGGTGTGGTGATCGGCCAGCGCGCCAGCCGTGTCAGCCTGGAGAACGCCATGGCGCATGTGGCCGGGTATGTGGTGGTGAATGAATTCAGCCTGCCGGAAGACAGCTACTACCGCCCTGCCGTCAAAGCCAAATGCCGCGATGGGTTTTGCGCCCTGGGCCCGCAGTTGGTGGCGCGGGATCAAGTGGCCAACCCCAATCAATTGAGCCTCAAGCTGTTCGTCAATGGCGAGCTGCGCCAGGAAAGCTCTACCGCCGATTGGGTGCGCGACATCCCGCAATTGATCGCCGAGATCAGCGAGTTCATGACCCTGTACCCCGGCGATGTACTGATCACCGGCACCCCGCAAGGCCGCGTGGATGTGCAGCCAGGCGACCAGGTTGAAGTCGATATCACCGGCATTGGCCGCCTGAGCAACACCATTGCAGCGGAGGCATCGGCATGAAACGCGCACGTATCCACTTTGAAGGTGCAACCCACAACGTATGGGTGCAAGCCGACTGCAGCGTGCGCCTGGGGGATGGGCGGTTGCTGGCCGAAGACCAGGTGCAATGGCTGCCACCCGCCATCGGCAACATGTTCGCCCTGGGTTTGAACTACGCCGACCACGCCGCCGAACTGGCCTTTACGCCGCCGACCGAACCGCTGGCATTCATCAAGTCGGTGGGCACCTACACCGGTCACCGCCAAGTCACCTGGCGCCCGGACAACGTCGCCTACATGCACTACGAGTGCGAGCTGGTGGCGGTGATCGGCAAGACCGCGCGCAACGTCAAGCGCGCCGACGCCCTGGACTACCTGGCCGGTTACACGGTGTGCAACGACTACGCGATCCGCGACTACCTGGAAAACTACTACCGCCCCAACCTGCGCGTGAAAAACCGCGACGCCACCACCCCGGTCGGCCCGTGGATTGTCGACGTGGCGGATGTGCCCGACCCAGGCAACCTGAAATTGCGCACCTGGATCAACGGCGAACTGCGCCAGGAAGGCAGCACGAAAGACATGATTTTCGATATCCCCTACCTCATCGAATACCTGTCCAGCTTCATGACCCTGCAACCGGGCGACATGATCGCCACCGGCACGCCCGAGGGCCTGGCCGATGTGGTGCCGGGGGATGAGGTAGTGGTGGAAGTCGAAGGCGTGGGCCGCCTGGTCAACCGTATCGTCAGTGAAACGGAGTTTTTCTCCGCGCGCAAAGAGGCTTGAGCACCATGATCAAACACTGGATCAACGGCCGTGAGGTCGAAAGCAAAGACACCTTTATCAACTACAACCCGGCCACCGGCGAGGCCATCGGCGAAGTCGCCAGCGGCGGCGCCGAAGAAGTCGCGCAAGCCGTAGCGGCGGCGAAGGCGGCGTTCCCCAAGTGGGCCAATACGCCGGCCAAGGAGCGCGCGCGCTTGATGCGCAAACTGGGCGAGCTGATCGAACAGAACGTGCCACACCTGGCCGAGCTGGAAACCCTGGACACCGGCCTGCCGATCCACCAGACCAAGAACGTGTTGATCCCGCGTGCCTCGCACAACTTCGATTTCTTCGCTGAAGTCTGCACCCGCATGGACGGCCACACCTACCCGGTGGATGACCAGATGCTCAACTACACCCTGTACCAGCCGGTAGGCGTGTGCGGGCTGGTATCGCCGTGGAACGTGCCGTTCATGACCGCCACCTGGAAGACCGCGCCGTGCCTGGCGCTGGGCAATACGGCGGTGTTGAAGATGTCGGAGCTGTCGCCGCTGACCGCCAATGAACTGGGGCGCCTGGCGGTGGAAGCCGGGATTCCCGACGGCGTGCTCAATGTGATCCAGGGCTACGGCGCCACCGCTGGGGATGCACTGGTGCGCCACCCGGACGTGCGGGCGATTTCATTTACCGGCGGCACCGCCACCGGTAAGAAAATCATGCAGAGCGCGGGCCTTAAAAAGTATTCCATGGAACTGGGCGGCAAGTCGCCGGTGCTGATTTTTGAAGACGCCGACCTGGAACGTGCCCTCGATGCAGCATTGTTCACGATCTTCTCCCTCAACGGCGAGCGCTGCACCGCTGGCAGCCGCATCTTCATCCAGGAAAGCGTCTACCCGCAATTTGTCGCCGAGTTCGCGGCGCGAGCCAAGCGCCTGATCGTCGGCGACCCCCAGGACCCGAAAACCCAGGTCGGCTCGATGATCACCCAGGCCCATTACGACAAGGTCACCGGCTACATCAAGATCGGCCTGGAGGAAGGCGCCACGCTGCTGGCTGGCGGCCTGGAACGCCCGGCCAACCTGCCGGCGCACCTCAGCCGCGGCCAGTTTATCCAGCCGACGGTGTTTGCCGACGTGAACAACCGGATGCGCATCGCCCAGGAAGAAATCTTCGGCCCGGTGGTGTGCCTGATTCCGTTCAAGGATGAAGCCGAGGCATTGCAACTGGCCAACGACACCGAATACGGGCTGGCCTCCTACATCTGGACCCAGGACATCGGCAAGGCCCACCGCCTGGCGCGCGGTATCGAAGCGGGCATGGTATTTATCAACAGCCAGAACGTACGGGATTTGCGCCAGCCGTTTGGCGGGGTCAAAGGCTCGGGCACAGGGCGTGAAGGCGGCCAGTACAGCTTCGAAGTGTTTGCCGAGATCAAGAACGTGTGTATTTCCATGGGCAGTCATCACATTCCGCGCTGGGGCGTGTAGCCCAGGCTCAAACAAGCCTCCTGTGGGAGCCGGGCTTGCCCGCGATGCAGACACCGCGGTCCTTCAGCCGTACCGAGTCGATGCCATCGCAGGCAAGCCAGCTCCCACAGGGACCTCACAGGCCATACAAGAATAATTATTCAGGAGAGTCATCATGGGCGAAGTGGTTCTGGCAGCGAAGATCTGCCACGTACCGTCGATGTACCTGTCGGAACTGCCCGGCAAACATCACGGCTGTCGCGAAGCGGCGATTGCCGGGCACAAGGAGATCGGCCGGCGTGCCCGCGAACTGGGGGCCGACACTGCGGTGGTGTTCGACGTGCACTGGCTGGTCAACAGCGGCTACCACGTCAATTGCGGCGAGCAGTTCCAGGGCACCTACACCAGCAACGAACTGCCGCACTTCATCAAGAACATGGACTACGCCTACCCCGGCTGTCCTGAACTGGGTGAGCTGATCGCCGCCGAAGCCAACCTGGCTGGCGTGCGCAGCATGGCCCACAACATCCCGAGCCTGGAACTTGAATACGGCACCCTGGTGCCCATGCGCTACATGCACATGGGCTTGCCCGACGCACAAAAATTCAAGGTCATTTCCATCGCTGCCTGGTGCGCCTGGCATCGCCTGGAAGACAGTTTCGCCTTCGGCGCCGCCGTGCGCCGGGCGATCGAAAAGAGCGACCGCAAGGTGCTGGTGCTGGCGTCCGGCTCGCTGTCCCATCGGTTCTCGGACGACCGCCAGGCTGAGGCGAATATCCACAACTGGACCCGCGAATTCGACAAGCAGGTGGACCTGCATGTCGTGGAAATGTGGAAGCAAGGTCGCTTCAAAGAGTTCTGCTCCATGTTGCCCGACTACGCCGAACATTGTTTTGGCGAAGGCAAGATGCACGACACCGCCATGCTCCTGGGCCTGCTGGGTGGGCCGGATTATGCCAAGCCGGCCGAGATCATCACGCCGCCGTTCGGCAGTTCGGGCACCGGCCAGATCAACGCGATTTTCCCGCTCTAACCTGGGAGAGCCCCATGCCGCACTTTATCGCTGAGTACACCGACAACCTCGAACAGCAGGCCGATTTGCCCGGCCTGTTTGAAAAAGTCCACCGCGTGCTGGGTGACAGCGGTGTGTTTCCATTGGGCGGCATTCGCAGTCGCGGCGTGCGCCTGGACACCTGGCGCATGGCCGATGGCAAGCACGACTATGCCTTTGTGCACATGACCCTCAAGGTCGGCCATGGCCGCGACCTGGCGACGCGCGAAGCAGTCGCCCAAGCGGTGTTCGCGGTGATCACCGCACACTTCGCCGAGCTGCAGGCGCAACGGTTGTTGGCGCTGTCGTTCGAGATGATCGAGCTGCACCCACAGCTCAACTTCAAGCAGAACAATGTGCATGCGTTTCTGAACAACCCGGCAAGCTGAGACGGCCCCGCCCCCCTGTAGGAGCGAGCTTGCTCGCGAAAAACCTCCAGGCACCGCGGATCAACGGCAGCGCTGCGTTTTCGTTAACGTTTTTCGCGAGCAAGCTCGCTCCTACAACAAAAAGAACAAAGCCATGAGCACAGCCCATTCCACTGCAAGCCTGCAGCTTGCCGAGCACGACCGTACCCATCGTTTGGTGACCTGGCGCCTGATGCCCTTGTTGCTGGTGTGTTACCTGTTCGCCCATCTGGACCGTATCAACATCGGTTTTGCCAAGATGCAGATGAGCAGCGACCTGCACTTCAGCGACACCGTGTATGGCTTCGGCGCCGGCCTGTTCTTCATCGCCTACGCACTGTTCGGGGTGCCCAGCAACATTGCCCTGGACCGTGTCGGACCACGGCGCTGGATCGCCTGCCTGATGGTGGTGTGGGGTCTGCTCTCCACCGGCATGTTGTGGGTGGAGAGCGCGCGCGGGTTCTACGTGCTGCGCTTTCTGCTGGGTGTGGCCGAGGCCGGGTTTTTCCCGGGGATCCTGGTATTCCTCAACCGTTGGTACCCGGCACGCCGTCGCGCCCAGGTCACTGCCTTGTTTGCCATTGCGGTGCCCATGGCCGGAGTGCTGGGCGGGCCGATTTCCGGGGCGATCCTGGAGAACTTCCACGACGTCGGCAGCCTGCGCGGCTGGCAGTGGATGTTCCTGATCGAAGGCGCCCCCGTGGTGCTGCTGGGGCTGGTGGTACTCAAGTGGCTGCCGGACAGTTTCGAGTCGGTGCACTGGCTGACTGCCGAGCAAAAGCAGCAACTGCGCACCCAATTGAGCAACGAGGAACAGCGCAAGACCATCACCTCGTTCGGCGGCATCCTGCGTGACCCGCAGGTGTGGCTGCTGGTGGCCGTGTACTTTGCGGTGATGCTGGCGGTCAACACCCTGGCGTTCTGGATGCCCACCCTGATCCACGGCGCCGGCATCGGCCGTGACAGCCAGGTCGGCTTGCTCAGCGCCGTGCCGTACCTGGCCGGCTGCTTCTTCATGCTCGGCTGCGGGCGCTCGTCCGACCGCCACCGCGAACGCCGCTGGCACCTGTGTGTGCCGTTGCTGATGGCGGCACTCGGTATCGCCGTCGCGGGCCTGGCGCCCGGCAATGCGCTGCTGGTGATGGGCGGGCTGGTGGTCGCCGGCATGGGCGCCAGTGCCGCGCTGCCGATGTTCTGGCAACTGCCACCGGCGTTTCTCTCCCACACCACCCAGGCGGCGGGCATCGCCATGATCAGCTCGTTCGGCAGCATCGCCGCGTTCCTCGCGCCGTACCTGATCGGCTGGATGCGCGACGCCACCCAGAGCGCCAGCCTGGCCCTGTACGTACTCGCCCTGTTTATCGCCCTCGGTGGCTTGCTGGTGCTGCGCACCCAGGCCGCCATCGTCAACCCACACTAGAGACCGTTGCCATGCTCGACTCCCAGCAAATCCTCGCAGCTGCCGCCCACCTGGACCGCGCCGAACGCAGCCGCGAACAGGTGCGCCAGTTTTCCCTCGACTACCCCGATATGACGATCGAGGACGCCTACGCCATCCAGCGTGAATGGGTCGCGCAGAAGATCAAGCACGGGCGCACGCTCAAGGGCCACAAGATCGGCCTCACGTCACGGGCCATGCAGGTGTCGTCGAATATCACCGAACCCGATTACGGCGCCCTGCTCGACGACATGTTTTTCGACGAAGGCAGCGACATTCCCTTCGAGCGTTTCATCGTGCCACGGGTGGAGGTGGAACTGGCTTTCATCCTCGGCAAGCCGCTCAAGGGCCCCAACTGCACGGTGTTCGACGTGCTCGACGCCACCGAATGGGTGATCCCGGCGCTGGAAATCATCGACGCCCGCATCCAGCAGGTCGACCCGCATACCAACGCCACCCGCAAGGTGTTCGACACCATCTCCGACAACGCCGCCAATGCCGGTGTGGTGCTCGGCGGCCGCGCCGTGCGCCCCACCGAGATCGACCTGCGCAAGGTGCCGGCGGTGCTGTATCGCAACGGCGTGATCGAAGAGTCCGGGGTGTCGGCGGCGGTGCTCAACCACCCGGCCAAAGGCGTGGCGTGGCTGGCCAACAAGCTGGCGCCCTATGACGTCACCCTGCTGCCCGGCCAGGTGATTCTCGGCGGCTCGTTTACCCGCCCCGTGGCAGCCCGCCCTGGCGATACCTTCCACGTCGACTACGACCTGCTCGGCTCGATTGCCTGCCGCTTCGTCTGAACCCAGGAGTGCTTTCATGGACATGCCTGTCAACCGCTTCAAGCAACGCCTGCACAACCGCGAGGTACAGATCGGCCTGTGGCTCGGCCTTGCCAACGCCTACTGCGCGGAACTGGCCGCCAACGCCGGTTTCGACTGGCTGCTGATCGACGGCGAACATGCGCCCAACCAGCTGGGGGACATGCTCGCGCAATTACAGGCCATCGCGCCCTACCCCAGCCAGGCGTTGATTCGCCCGGTGATCGGCGACACGGCGCTGATCAAACAACTGCTGGATATCGGCGCCCAGACGCTGCTGGTGCCCATGGTCGAAAGCGCCGCCCAGGCCCGGGAACTGGTGCGCGCCCTGCGCTACCCGCCCCAGGGTATTCGCGGGGTCGGCAGCGCCCTGGCCCGCGCCTCGCGCTGGAACACCATCGCCGAGTATCTCGACCAGGCCGATGCGCAGATGTGCCTGCTGGTGCAGATTGAGAATGCCGAGGGCCTGGCCAATCTGGACGCCATCGCCGCTGTCGAAGGCGTGGACGGGGTGTTTATCGGCCCGGCAGATTTGAGCGCGTCCATGGGGCATCGGGGTAACCCGGGGCATCCGCAGGTACAGGCGGCGATTGAGGACGCCATCGTGCGTATCGTCAAGGCGGGTAAGGCGGCAGGGATTCTCAGTGCTGATGAAAATCTCGCACGGCGCTATATCGAGTTGGGGGCGACGTTCGTGGCGGTGGGGGTGGATACCACGGTGTTGATGCGGGGGCTGCAAAGCCTGGCCGGGAAGTTCAAAGACTTACCGATGGCTGCCAATACCGGTGGTGTCTACTGAGATCCAATGTGGGAGCTGGCTTGCCTGCGATAGCGCTGGGTCAGCTGGCTTATTTGTCGCTGACGCACCGCTATCGCAGGCAAGCCAGCTCCCACAGTTGACCGGTGGTGGTTCAGTCATTAGTTCAGCGCTTGATGTTCTTCAAGTCATCCAGCAACCCCAACAAGGTCTGGAATTTCTCTTCGCCAAACTGATCCTGCAAGCGCTGGTAGTTGGCCTCCATGCACTGGCTCATGGACTCGAAACTCGCCTTGCCCTTGTCCGCCAGGGTAATCAGCACCCGGCGCTGGTCTTGTTCGGCCTTGCGCCGGTGCACCATGCCGGCCGCTTCCATGCGCACCAGCACGCCGGTCATGCTCGGTTTGAGGATGCAGGCCAATTCCGCCAGTTGGTAGATCTCCAACTCACCATGCTGTTCAAGGATGCGGATGATGCGCCATTGCTGTTCGGTCAGGCCGTGTTCATTCAGGGAAGGACGGAAAAAACTCATCGCGGCCTCGCGCGCTTGCAGCAAGGCCAGGGTCAGGGATTGTCGAGGTGTGGACATAGGGCTCAGGGTCACGAAGTATTTAGTTAATAGTTTAACGAAACTCTAACATTCCCGGCCGGCGAGCGCGCTATAACTTGTAGGTGCCCTCGCCCGTGGCGCGCTGAATCAAAAACCCGGGCACGCAGGATCAAGACTTCCCGCCCGCCAGGGGCCCTAATGGAGGCATCCGCTTTAGCGCCTTCCTTCACTTTTTCAGGCTGCGCCATGATCAACATCGAAACCCCCACGTACTACACCGCCACCAAGAAATACAACCTCAGCTTCCCCACCCTGGAACAGGATATCGAGGCAGACGTCGTGGTCATCGGCGGCGGCTTTTCCGGGATCAACACGGCCCTTGAGCTGGCGGAAAAAGGCATCACCAACATTGTGGTGCTTGAAGCGCGCTACCTGGGCTTTGGCGGCACGGGCCGCAACGGTGGGCAGATCATGGCAGGCATCGGCCATGACCTGGAGAAGATCAAGAAGGACGTGGGCGAAGACGGCCTGCGCCAAGTGTTCGAGATCAGCGACCTGGGCGCCGACATCATCAAGAACCGCATCGCCAAGTACAACATCGACGCGGACTTTTGCCACGGCTACGGCTACATGGGCTTCAACGCCCGCCAGGAAAAAACCCTGCGCGCCTGGGAGAAGGACTTCAAGTCGATCAACAGCCAGCACGAAATCCGCTTTCTCGGCGGCTCCGACGTGCAGCAGATCATCGGCTCCACCGCCTACACCAGCGCCCTGCTGCACATGGGCGGCGGGCATGTGCATTCGCTGAACCTGCTGCTGGGCGAAGCCACCGCACTGGCCAGCCATGGCGTGAAGATCTTCGAGAACAGCCCGGCCCTGGACGTCAGCTACGGCGAGCGCATCACCGTGCGCACCGGGCGCGGTTCGGTACGCGCCAGCAAGTTGCTGTGGGCCTGTGACAGCTTTCTCAACAAGCTGGAGCCAGAACTGCACCGCTCGACCATCAACACCTATGCGTTCCAGATGATGACCGAGCCGTTGTCCGAGGAGTTGATCCAGCGCATCAGCCCGATCCGTGGGGCCTACAGCGATATCCGCCCGGTGATCGACTACTACCGCGTGACTAACGAAAATCGCCTGCTGTTCGGCGCCGCAACGCCTTTGGTGGAGCATATTCCCGGCGACCTGAAAGCCTGGAACCGCCACCTGATGCTGAAGATTTTCCCCTACCTCAAGGACGTGAAAATCGACCTGGCCTGGGGCGGCCCAATGGCGTGCAGCCCGAACCTGTTCCCGCAGGTGGGCACCTTGCCGGGGCGCAGCAACGCGTTTTTCGTGCAGGGCTATTCCGGCTTCGGCGTCACCCCCAGCCACATCATCTGCAAGGTGCTGCCGAAGGCATGAGCGAAGGCTCGGCGCGCTATGACCTGGTCAGCTCGATTCACCGCCCCACCATCATCGGCAAGGACGCGATTCGCCCGCTGCTGCTGACGGCGGGCAAATCCTGGCACCAACTTTCCGGCTACTGGAACGGTCGCCGCTAACCCCCTGTAGGAGCGGGCTTGCCCGCGAAAAACTTCAACGATAACGCGTGCTTCCTGAATGAACGCGGCGCCTGTGAGTTTTTCGCGAGCAAGCTCGTTCCTACAAAAATCTCGTACTTATCGGAGCATCTGCCATGACACTTACCACCCTCAAACACAACGTCCAGCTGTCGGAACTCGATGCCTGGGGCACCGTGGCCGACCTCGGCTCGCAAATCCTTGAAGGCGACGTCCGCGCCTTCGGCAAGATGACCTTTGGCGCGCCCACCGATGCGGTCAGCAGTGCGTACTTCGGCACGACCCAGGGCAAGTTCCGCATGGTCTACCCTTTCGCCGAGCAAGCCACGGTGGTCACCGGCGAAGTGGTGCTGACCGACGAGTCCACCGGCCAATCCACCCGCTACAAGGCCGGTGACAGCTGGTTCGTGACCAAGGGCACGCCGGTGCTGTGGGAAGTGGTCAGCGAGAGTTTCGTCAAACACTACTTCGCCGTCGTGTAAGGGAGGCGTTGCCATGTCGAATTCATCTGACTGGATCACCGTGGGCGCCCTGGCTGAGGGGTTTGCACCCGAGGCGTTCATCCTGCCGAACCTGGCCGACCTGGCGGGCCAGACCTTCACCCTGCACTTTGCCAATGGCTGGCGGATCGAACATCGCTTCGAGCAGGAGCGCCTGGCCTGGCACGCTGCCGACGGTCACTCCAGCGGCAGCGCCGCCTACCGCGCCAGCTCGATTCGCCCGGGCCTGTACCTGGTGGACTTTATCAAGCACGAGGCGGGGCAAAGCTGGTCGATCAGCCTGGTGCTGGACACGCCAACGGCCTCCTTTACCGCGGTGATTGGCCGTATGCCAGAACCGGCACAGACCCACGAAGGCCTTTACCACCGCGCCCTGGCCGGCAAACCGTTGACCTCGGTACAGGTTGACTTCCTCCATGGCAGCCTCGACCGGCCGTGGCAGGAAGGCCACTGCCTGCACGCCCCCACCGACGAGTTGGTCGGCCTGCGCAACCACTACCGCTACAGCCCCAGCGAGGTCTACGAACACATCTACCTCAACCCTCGGTTCTACGCCTGGCAATGCCTTGAGGGCGTGGAAAAAGGCTTGTGCGACACCGACCGCTGCCATTACTACAAGATCGCCGAACAGCTGTACCTGTTCGTCTGGCAGGAGAAGATTGTGCCGACCCTCGGCCTGGTGCTGATCGACCTGCAACAGCACCGCAGCGACGGCAAGATCTTCGGCTATGCCGGGGCGTCCTTCGACGCGCTGTCGAACTTCCCGATCAGTTCCTATTGCCAGGTGCTCAACCGCACGGAGTACCCCCGTGACTGAGCCGCGCACGGTGGTGATCACCGGGGCCGGCACCGGCATCGGCGCTGCCTGCGCACGCTTGTACGCACAGGAAGGCGCGCATCTGGTGCTGATCGGTCGGCGTCGTGAGCCACTGGAACAGGTGGCACAGGACACCGGCGGGCTGATCCTGGTGGGCGATGCCGCCTGCCCGGACACCTGGGACGGCTTCATCCAACAAATCCGCAGCCACTTCGGGCGCCTCGATGTGCTGCTGGCCTGTGCCGGTGGTCACGGGCTGGGCAGTGCGACCCAGACCAGCCCGGCCACCTGGGAAGGCGCGCTGCGCAGCAACCTCGACAGTGCGTTCTACAGCGCTCGCGCCTGCCTGCCGCTGTTGCAGGAAAGCGCCGGGAACATGGTGCTGATTGGCTCCATCGCTTCATTGGCGGCAGGCCCCGAGGTGTGTGGCTACACCACCGCCAAGCATGCGCTGCTCGGGCTCAATCGCTCGCTGGCCCGTGATTATGGGCCCCATGGCGTGCGGGTGAACGCGGTGTGCCCAGGCTGGGTGCACACGCCGATGGCCGACGCGGAGATGCAGCCGTTGATGGAGGCGTACGGCGAAACCTTGCAGCAGGCCTATACGCGTGTGTGTGCCGATGTACCGCTGCGGCGCGCCGCCCGTGCCGACGAGATCGCCAAGGTGTGCCGCTTCCTGGCCAGCGACGACGCCTCGATCATTACCGGCGCCACGTTGGTGGCGGACGGTGGCTCCAGCATCGTCGACGTGCCGACGCTGGCGTTTACGCGCCTGGAGCCTGCCCATGACGAATGACCTGGATTTCAGCGGCCAGGTCGTGCTGGTCACCGGCGGCGCCCAGGGCATTGGCCTGGGCATCGTCCAGGCCTTTGCCCAACGCGGTGCGCGGGTGGTGATTGCCGACCGTAGGGTTGAACAGGCTGAAGCCCTGGCTGCCGGGTTATGCGCGCAAGGGCATCACGTTGAAGCCGTTGGCGTTGACCTGGCGAATGCCGAAGCGGTGTTCGCCTGCGTCCAAGGCTTGGCGCAACTGGATGTGCTGGTGCACAACGCCGGGTACTTTCCGCTGACCGCCTTTGCCGACATCACCCCAACGATCCTGGAGCGCACCCTGGCGGTGAACCTGTCGGCGCTGTTCTGGCTGACCCAGGCGGCGTTGCCGATGTTTCGCGAACAAGGCCGGGGCTGCGTGCTGGTGACGTCTTCGGTCACCGGCAACCGGGTCGGTTATCCGGGGCTGAGCCACTATGCGGCGTCCAAGGCCGGGGTGAATGGGTTTATCCGCAATGCCGCGCTGGAGCTGGCGCCGTTGAATGTGCGGGTCAACGGCGTGGAGCCCGGCATGATCGCCACCCCGGCGATGGATAACCTGGGCGATGCGGCCGTGAACGACAGCATCGCCCGCCGTGTGCCGCTGGGGCGCCTGGGCGCGGCGGCGGATATTGCCGGGGCGATGGTGTTTCTGGCCTCTGACCTGGCGGGCTATATCACCGGGCAGACGCTGGTGGTGGATGGTGGCGCGACGCTGCCCGAAATCTGAAACCGGAACTGAGTGTGAGGCTTGTCACAATGCCAGTCAGCTAAGCGCAATCCCCTGTGGGAGCTGGCTTGCCTGCTCCCACATTGGATCTCATGCAGCTTGAAGGACCTGTTTATGCCCCCACCGCCTGCAACCGGCTGGAACGAAAATCCTTGGGCGATACCTCGAACTGCTTCTTGAACGAGCGGCTGAAATGCGCCGAGTCGGTAAAGCCCCATTTGTACGCAATCGAGGTGATCGACTCACTGCGCAGGAAGGGGTTGGTCAAGTCGTCTGCGCTGCGCTTGAGCCGTGCGCGCTGGATGTAGCGGCAGACGCTGTCGTCCTGTTCCTCGAACAAGCGGTACAGGTGCCGTACCGAGATATTCAGGCGGTTGGCCAAGCCAATCGGGCTCAGGCCAGGCTGGCCCAGCGACTCATCAATGACCTTTTGCACGTAGCTGCGCAGGTTATTGCCCTGCAACGAGGCGACGCCTTCACAGCGCTCATCGCCCTGCTCCAGCGCCGAGCCCAGCAGCGACACAAAGGCCGCCTGCAGTGCGTCCACTTGCGTGGCATCGTCGTCAGTGTCGTCCTTGCACAGTTGATCCATCAGCACATGCAACATGCGCCCGCAGGCTTTGGTCGAGGATATCTTGCCGAACGCCCGCGTCTGACCACCCAGATGCTTGCACACTTCGGTACGCGACAAAGACAGCGAAGCATGTTCGATCAAACCAAAGGGCGTGATTTCGATGGAGCCCACCGAATCCATCAACAGCATTTCGCCGGGGGCCAGTTGCACCGTCTGGTCGTTCTGGGTGATTTGCGAGTAGCCGCTGCGTTGGCTGACCAGGAAACATTCCTGGTCGTTGTCATGGTCGGCGTGGTGCGTCGAGCGCTTGATCAGCCCGGCATTGGTGCGCAGGATGGCCAAGCCACGCGGCAGGTTATGGATCTCGCCGATAAACAGCGAACGGTTGAAAGCCAGTTCGGTATCGAAGTGGCCGCACGCGTCGCGCAGTTCGCGGTTCCAGCTGTCGAGCCCGTCGGGTGCATGCTGTGGGATGCTCATTGGGTGTCTCCGCAGTGGCGTTATTCTTGTTGTTCTGGTGCAATAGTTAACATGTTATCTATATGCACGCAACAACAACCTGTTTGCCCTTTGCAGAAGCACTAATGGTGCCAATCAGAGGTCCGACAATACCCGCCGCAACCCGGCCAGTACGGCCAAGAGATACCCGCGTTGCTCGGGGCTCAACGCAATGTAGCGCCGGAACGCCGGCATGCGGTTGACCACCTCGCTGCCGCCCATATGCTCCAGGCGCACGCACCATTGCTGGTCTTGCAGCTCGATGCGCAGGCGCTTGAAATCCAGCGGCATCAACGCGTGGAACAACACGCTGTCAGCCTGCAAACGCGCCTGCAACTCACGGCCCAGTGCCTGGTTGCCAGCGCGGCGCCGCACATGAATACCGCTGCGCCGGATCGCGCCGCCATGGTGCACCTCAAAGCTGCCAGCGCCACCCGCTGCAGCAGGAACCCGCAGGACACATTCGGTCAGCACCAGGTGCATCAACAACTGCGACTCGGTGCGCTCGACAATCTCGAAGGCCACACCGCCCACTTCAAGGCTTGCCAGGCCCAGGTCACGCCGCAGGTGGGCCAGGGTCACCCCCGGCCGATACCCGTTGGGTGCGCGGTCAGCACGAAACAGCTCAAACAGTTTTTGCCGCAAGGTCGCTATAACCCTCATGGGCGTGCCCCGGTTCGTGATTGAATTCCTTGGCCAACACCTCTTCCACACAGGCGGGCTTGAAGGGGTTGACCTTCTGCACCACCAGGGTCCAGAACAGCGCATAGGTGGCCGTCACGCCGAGCATCACGCCAAACGGCACATAAATGTCAGCCGGGTTCATGCCTGGCGGAGTGATAAACCACATGCCCAGCAGGATGCCGATGCTGGAGACGATCTGCGGCAGCGGGAACCACGGCGAACGATAGGCCCGAGGCAAGTCCGGACGGCGAACGCGCAGGATCACCACCGACAGCGTCACCAACAGGTAAGCGAAACTCCACGCGCACACCGCCGCCAGCACCAGGTGCATGATGTTGTCGGTGTTGCCGCCCAGGTACAGCGCATGCAGGCACGGAATCAACATGGCCACCAGGATGCACAACAGCGGCGTCTTGAAACGCGGGTGCAGGTAGGTGAACACCTTGGGCAAGGCGCCATCCACCGCCATGCCGTAGAGGATGCGCGGCACGCCGGCCATCAGGGTATTGATGGTCGCAGCGCCAGCGAACAGAAAGCCGATACCCAGCCACAACGGGCCGATCTGCCCCATTACCTGTTCGGCAAATCGGGGGATGGCCATGGGTGTGTCCAGCAGGTGCACGCCGGACGCGGCGTCGAGCACGACGTTTTCCACCTGGCGCTTCATCGCCGCGCCATAGATGAACATGCACGTCGCCACGCCCATCAGCCCGAGCATCATCGCCCGTGGCATCACCTTGGCCGATTGGCGCAGGTCCGGCGCCAGCGGGGTGACGAACTCGCAACCCACGAACATGAACATCGCCATGCCCACCAGCGACAGCACGGTGACCAGGTCGGTGCCCACCAGCGACTCACCGAACCAGCCCTCCAATTGCACCGCCGGCGCGGCGATCAGGCCCAGTACGCCGAACACCATCAGGGTGGTCCACATGCCGAAGGTCAGGATGATCTCCGCCCGGCCAAATGCGCTGACGCCAAAGGCGTTCAGCACGCCGAACACCAGTACGAAACCGACGCCCAGCAACCACGAGCCGCCGGCCGACTCTGCCAGGGTATTGAGGTGTTCGAAGTTCACCAGGGCCATGACGCCGGCGAGGATGGTTTCGGCGGTGCCGGCGAACACATGCACGATCAGGTAGGCCGACAAGGTCCCGGTGATCGCAAAGAACCGGCCCATGCCGCAGTTGATGTAGTCGTACACCGAACCGGTGGTGGGCAACATCGAGGCGGCCTCGGCAAAGGTTGTCGCCTGGGCCAGCATCATCACCACGGCGATCAGCATCGCCAGGGCAAACGCGCTGCCACCGATGCCAAAACCCATGGTGGCGGTGAGAATCACCGGGCTGGCCATGATCAGGCCGATGGTGCTGGCCAACGCAGTGGGAAAACCTACCGTGCCCCGGTTGAGGTGTGCGGTGAGTCGGTCGTTGATCGACATGGAGGGGTCCTCGAAGCGGTTTTTTTTAATGTGTCGGCACTCTGCGCCCCACTCCCGTTGATCGTCTTGCCCCTGTCTGCCGCCGGTTTTGTTGCTGCCTGCCAAGGCCTGCTGCCTGGCGGGCAGAGTCAATTGCCTGGCACGCAGGGAAAAGACTTGGCCTCACACCGCTCGCCCTAATGCGCCCTCACTCTTAACCAAGATGGGGGCAATAACAATGGAGCACACACTGAAAAACCGCTGCCTGCGCCAGACGGTCGGCCTGGGCGTGGCACTGTTGGTGGGCCAGGCGCAGGCCATCGAGTTGTATGCGGACGCCGACACCCAGGTCACCGGCAACTTCCTCGCCGTGTACGGTATGTTCAACAGCCCGAAGAACTACGATGGGCGCAGCGGCGGCTCCACTTGGCGTGAGGCGTTCATCAAGTACGGTCTGAGCGTCGAACAGCGCCTGGGCAACCTGGGCGGTGTGTATGGCACGGCCAACCTGGTGAGTTCCGGTACCTGGGGCGACGGCGATGCGGCCGGGTTGACCAACGGCACCGAGCGCACCACCAAGTTTGACGAAGCCTTCGCCGGCTGGCGGTCTGGCGAGTTGTTACCGGCGCTGGGCAAGGACGGCCTGGACCTGTCGTTCGGTCGCCAGATCATCATGCTCGGCGACGGTTTTATCCTTAACGACGACGGCCCCAACCTGGGCAATGGCGTCGGCGACGGCGAGTTCAATCGCGGCGGCGCCTACTACATCGCCGCACGCCATGCCTTCGATAAGACGGCGGTGATTCGCCTGGACGGCAAGGACGGTGTGCATGGCAGCCTGATGTGGATCAAGTCCGACAACCGTGCCCAGGCCCTCACTGAAATGGCCGCCGGCACCCTGGAATACAGTGCCGCGCCGGGCACCCTGGGGCTGACCTATATTCACGGCATCGATGTGGATGAGCGCTTCGCCACCGACCTGCAGCGCCAGCGCAAAGGCATGAACCTCTACAGCCTGCGCGGCACCGGCAATGCCGGTATCGACAACGCGCACTTCGCCTTCGAACTGGCGCGCCAAAGCCGTCGCGATGGCCAGGAAAATGCCGGTTACGCCGAAGCCGGCTACACCTTCGCCAACCTGCCGTGGTCACCGGACCTGACCTACCGCTACGCCCGATATTCGAAGAACTGGGACGGCATGTTCTCAGGCTTCAACCGTGGCTACGGCACCTGGGTGCAGGGCGAAGTGGCAGGCAACTATTCCGGCCCCTTCAACAGCAACACCGCCGTGCAGCACGTGGCGCTCAAGGTCAAACCATTGGAGAACGTCACCCTGGGGGCGCTGTTCTTCGACTACAACACCGTCAGTACCCACGGCCAATTGAACCTGGATGGCCGCGAACTGGACCTGTATGCCGAATGGGCCGTCAACGAGCACCTGATCATCACGCCGCTGCTGGGCCTGTACAAACCCGATAAATCAGCCGATACCGGTGGCAATCAGGTCGGCGGCAACGGCACCAATGTCTACAGCCAACTGGTGGTCGCCGTGCCGTTCTAAACTGCTTCGGGCGCGCAGGGAGGCAGCGCCCGGACCTCGGCATAGGCGCCCTGATGATAGAGCAGCGGCGCACGGCCAAAGTCATCAAAGGCCACCACCTTGCCGATCATGATCCAATGGTCGCCGCCGTCCACCTGCTGGTATTTCTCGCAGTGAAAACGCGCCGAGCAATCGGCGAATACCGGCGAGCCACCCTCCCCCGGCTCGTACTCGATCAGGGCGAAGCGGTCTTCACGGGGGCGGGCAAAATTGTTCGACAGGTGCACCTGGTCCGCCGCCAAGACATTCACGGCAAAGTGGCTGGCCTCCTCGAACACGGCATGGCTGTTGGAGCGTTTGTCGATGCTCCACAGCACCAGCGGCGGGTCGAGGGACACCGAGTTGAAACTGTTGGCCGTCACGCCCACCTTGCGCCCGGAGGCGGTGGCGGCGGTGACCACGGTCACGCCAGTGGCAAAATTGCCCAAGGCGCGACGAAAGGCTCGTGGGTCGAATACGTCGGACATGCAAGACTCCCGGGTGGCCTCTATGGGCCGCCCTGATTGTTGTAGGGAAAACGCAGCTACACCATGCTCGGGTCGGGCTCCAGGCCCATCAGCTCACGGCCAAGGATCTGCGCGCACACGTCATAGTCGGTGTAGGCATGCGCGCCCGTCATGTGGGCATCGCGGAACAGGCGCTGCATTTCGTTGTGTTCGAACCAGGCATTGCCACCGGCGGCGGCGAACAGCCGGTCTACCGCTTCGATGCACATCTTGGTGGCGTAGGCCTGGTTGGTGCGCCAGAACGCCAGGGTTTCTCGCGCGGGGTAGCGGTGGGCGGCGCTGTGTTCGGCGTGGTCTTGCCAGGTCTTCTCCAAAAACGCCCGAGCAGCGGCCACCTGGTGGGTGGACTCGGCCAGGCGCATCAGCGCCGGGGTGGCTGCGCCGACGGCAGCACCAGTGTAGGCGCGCACGCGGTTTTTGGTTTTTTCGCGGAACACCTCCAGCATGCGCTCGGCTACGCCGAGGCTGACGGTGGAGAAGCCACTGGCGAAATACGGCCGGTACGGCGCGTAGAAAATCTGGCTGTCAGGGTAGAGACCAAAGCCTGCGGACTTGCCTTCCATCATGTCCTTGGCCTTCTGGATCCGGTGCTCGGGCACCCAGGCGTTGTCGATGATCAGGGTCTTGGTGCCACTGCCTTTCATGCCCGCCGCGAACCAGTCATCGCGGATCTGATAGTCACTGCGCGGCAGCACGGCAAAGCAGTAATCCTGAGTGCCTTCGGCATTCTGGCGACGGCAGCCGACAATCGCCCACTCGCCATGATCACAACCGCTGCTCCAGCCCATCTCACCACTGAAGTACACGCCGCCCTCGCCCTCGGTCACCCGGCCGAACGGCGCAATACTGCTGCTGGCCGTGGCATCCGGGTTGGCGCCCCAGATCTCCTCCTGCAACTGCGCCGAGAACAACGCCAGTTGATGGCTATGGGTACACAACAAACTCATGGCCCAGGCAGTGCTGGCGCAACTGCCGGCGAGCAAGGCGATGCAGTCGGCGAATTCGGGCAGCGACAGTTCCAGGCCACCGAATGCCTTGGGCTGGAAGGCGCGGTGCAGGCCGATGCTTTTGAGCAGCGCGATATTTTCATCCGGCACCTGGCGCAGCTGTTCGGCACGGCTGGCGTTCGCGGCAATGGCAGGCAGAAGAGGCTTGAGGTCTTCGAGGAGCGGGTTTGGCTTTTTCATGGACGGCCCTGCTTATTATTGGAAGTCCGGCAGGCGCTCCGAATCGTGGAACGGCGCGGGATGCAGGGCCAGTATCAAACGGGTCGTGCAGGCGGGAAATGCACGTTCGGCAGGCAAGCTTGTACTTTTCACAAGCACGGCAGGCACAGGCATAAAAGCTGGCAGGCACAGTCAAGCCGCTTATCAGTGCGTTGGTTAACCTCGGGGTTTCTTTGTGAACTGCCAGGAACCTGCCATGAGCGATATTCCGTTGCTGCCTCAAGTGGAAGCCTTTTTGCGTCGCCGCCATGGGCTGTTTATCGACGGTGTCAGCGTGCACAGCCACGCCGATCAAACCCTGAACGTAATCAACCCTGCCAACGGCCAGGTGATCGCCGAAGTGGCCGATGCTGACCTGGCGGATATCGACGCTGCGGTCGCTTCTGCCAACCGTGGTTTTCAGCTGTGGTCCCAGGCTGCGCCCGCCATCCGCGGCAACGTGCTGCTGAAACTGGCCGACCTGCTGGAACACCATCGCGAAGAACTGGCGCAGATCGAAACCTGCCAGTCGGGCAAGATCATCCAGATCTCCCGCGCCTTTGAGGTCGACCAGGCCGCGCACTTCCTGCGCTACTACGCAGGCTGGGCCACCAAGCTCAGCGGCCAGACCCTCACGCCGTCGCTGCCTTCGTTCAATGGCGAGCGCTACACCGCCTTCACCTTGCGCGAACCGGTGGGCGTGGTGGTGGGCATTGTGCCATGGAATTTCTCGACCATGATCGCCATCTGGAAGCTCGCCTCGGCACTGGTGACCGGCTGCAGCATCATCATCAAGCCCAGCGAATTCACGCCGCTGACCCTGCTGCGCATCGCCGAACTGGCCATCGACGCCGGATTGCCGGCGGGGGTGCTCAATGTGCTGACCGGCGGCGGCCAAGTCGGCAAGGGGCTGGTGGAACACCCCGGCACGCACAAGGTGTCCTTCACCGGCTCAGTGCCCACCGGTATTGCAGTAGGCCGCAGTGCCATGGGCGCCGGGCTGACCCGCTCGACCCTGGAACTGGGTGGCAAGAACGCCGCCGGCTTCCTGCGCGACATGGATGTAGACAAAGCGGTGGATGGCATTATCGAAGCGGGCTTCCTGCACTCGGGGCAAATCTGCGCAGCGGCCGAACGTTTCTTCGTGCACCGCTCGCAAATCGACGCCGTGCTGGAAAAACTCAAGGCGCGTCTCAGCCGCCTGACCATCGGCTCGCCCCTGGATGAACACACCGAATTCGGCCCGGTGACCCACCAGCAACACCAACAAAAACTGCTCGGCTACTTCAACCAGGCCCGCGCCGAAAACAACACGATCATCTACGGCGGCCACCTTATCGACCGCCCCGGCTGCTACGTCGAACCCACCGTAATCCTTGCCAACCACCTGCACGACACCCTGCTCAACGAAGAAACCTTCGGCCCCATCGCCACCTTCCTGCCCTACGACGATGAAGACGAACTGCTCGCCATGATGAACCACGGCCCCTTCGGCTTGAGCGCCAGCCTGTGGACCAACGACCTGGGCAAGGCCCTGCGCATGATCCCGGCGATCAAGGCGGGCACGCTGTGGGTGAACATGCATACCTTGCTCGACCCGGCAGTGCCGTTTGGTGGTAGCCGGTCTTCGGGGTTAGGGCGGGAGTTTGGTGGTGCGTTTATTGAGGATTACACCGAGCTTAAATCGGTGATGATTCGGTATTGAATGGCTGTAGGAGCGAGCTTGCTCGCGAAAAACGTCAACGATAACGCGTGCATCCTGAATACATGCGGCGGCTATGGTTTTTTCGCAAGCAAGCTCGCGCCTGCAAAAGCCCTAACTGAACGGAACCACCGCCTCCGCCTCAACCTCGATCAACCACTCAGGCAACGACAACCCACTGACGATAATCCACGAAGACGGCGGCGGGTTGTGCGCGAAGCGCTGGCGCAGCGCCTCGGCAATCGGCTCCTGCTGATCCCGGGCAGATTCGACGATATACAGCCGCAGCATGATCACATGAGACAGATCACCGCCCACCGCGGCCAGCACCTTTTCGACATTGTCCAACGCCGTGGCCGTCTGCTCCGCAATGCCTGGGCCCACCGTGCGCTCTTGAGCATCCACGCCCACCTGCCCGGACAACATGATCCGCCGCCCCTCTGGCACTTCCATGGCCTGGCTGAAACCGTATTGCAGGGAGTTGAATACCGTCGTGGGATTAATGACCTTTCGTTGCATGACCAATCCTTGTTGTCAGTAGGAAAACAAGGCTAACCCAAAGAAACCGCTCAGGATGATGGTTCAACATCCAGCAACATGTTCGTGGGTGAAGCGCTGAACCGTGAGTGCCCGGCGGCCTGATGAAAACGCGCAAACCCTACAGGCAATGACATTCCCTGTAGGAGCCGTCGAGCTTTAGCGAGGCCGCGATGGCGGTGGGTCAGGCAATGAATATTGTTGACCGGGCCGCCGCCATCGCAGCCTCGCTAAAGCTCGACAGCTCCCACATTGGATCAGCTGCGTCTCAGTAGATAGTGATCCATGCTGGAACTTCACTGCTATCATCCAGCCACTACTTATGACATGGAGGTCGCTATGCACCAGGTAACAACTCTCGCTTGCTTACTGGTATGCGGCGCCCTCACCGGCTGCAGCATCACGCAAACCGTCACCCCCGTTCCCTCCTCAACTATTCACTCGCCCGAAATCTGCATGATTCCCGCCGCAGGCCTGCGCGAGGGTTTCAACACCACCTACACAGCTCAACTGCGCAGCAAAGGCTTTCAGACCCGCGAGTTGCCGCCAGGTAGTCCGCCCGCCAATTGCGCGCTATCGACCACTTACATTGGCACATGGAGCTGGGACATGGCGCTGTATATGAGCTTTGCCGATATTCAGGTGTTCGAGAACGGCCGAAGGGTCGGACAGGCGCTGTATGACTCAACCTCAGGCGGCGCCCGTATGGGCAAGTTCATTGATGCACAAAGCAAAATCATCGAGATGACCAATCAGCTGTTTCCCAATGCTGATTACGGCATGACTCGACGTCAGGCTGACCGTCTTCCCTAGAGCGAGCTCATCCACCAGCCTGCGCCACCCTCGAAAATGTGGGAGTTTCACATCTCATTCTGTAGGAGCGAGCTTGCTCGCGAAAAACCCACAGGCACCGCGCTTACTCAGGAAGCCCGCGTTATGGTTGACGTTTTTCGCGAGCAAGCTCGCTCCTACATGGCATTATCGTGCCAGGCTACCAGGTGACCATCGCCAGACTGTGTGGCGAAAACTCCGCGAATTGCCACCGCAACGCCAATGCTGCCGGGCGGCGGACCACATGTTCCACCGTCACCGTCCACAAGCGCTGCGCACCCTCGAACTCAGCCACTTGCGGCCCGTCGAGAATCAAGGTTGTACGCCCCGCCACTTGCAGCACGTCACCCGTCTCAAAATCCACAAACAACAACCCCGCCACCGGGTTGGCGTGCAGGTTGCCGAGGGTGTTGAAGAACAGGTTGCCGGCAAAATCCGGGATAGTCAGTACGTTGCCTTCCACGCGCACAAATCCCGTATTGCCGCCTCGGTGGGAGACGTCCACCGAGCGTTCGCCGTGCTGGTCGATGTAGCTGGCGACGAAGAAGGTGTCGGCGTGGCGGATCAGTGCTTGTGCGGCGTCGTCCAGGCGGCTGCTGCGCTCGGACAGGTTGCCGGGTTTGCGTGCAATGCCAGCGACGGGCCGCAGTTGGATGTATTTGGGGCAATTGCCGAAAGTGTGCACTACGTCCACCGCAAAGCCCTCATCCTCAAGCGATCCGATCTGGCCATTCATGCGATTGCGGCGGCGGGTGTTGAGGTCGATGCCCAGCAGGCCGATCGCCGCGCCATCCGTTATCCCAGCCCAGGCGGGATCGCTTTTGACGGGCAGGCTGTCGATCTGCAGCGTGTGTGGGTCCGGTGAATGCACAAACCCGGGTGCGCCTTCCAGCATCGTTGCCCAGGGGATGCCTTGTTCGTCCACCACACCCGCGATCAAGTACGGCAGCAGCGGATAAAAATCGCGGTGCTGTTCAGGCAAATGATCACGAATGACCTTGGGCCCGATCATGGCCATGCGTTCAGAGACGCCGGCACTTTCCTGCATGTGTCGTTCGCCGACATGCCAAGGGGTTGCTTCAATCGAGTGCATGGCGCTCACCTCCGGTTAGATACGAGCATGCTGCGCCCAGGCCGTAATGGAGAGAATGCCCACCCAGGGCAATCCACTATTACGCCAACTGAAACGCCGGATGCTCGCGCAACGCGCTGACGCAGTAGTCGACAAAGCTGCGCACGCGCATCGACGCATGACGGCCTTCGCGGTAGACCACATGCACCGGCTGCGGCGGCAACTCGAAGGTAGGCAACAGGCGCTGCAACTGGCCGCTCGCCAGGTGTTCGTGCAGTGGGTAACTCAAGGCTCGAATCACGCCCGCCCCCTGCACCGCTGCATTGATCGCGCCTTGGACAGTGGCGCAACGCAGCCGGGCGCGAGCCTTGAGGGTGTAATGCGGGAAATCCCAGTGCACCGGGTCGGCGCTGGCAATCAGATGATGCTGCTTGAGTTCAGCCGGATGCCGGGGTTCGCCCCGGGTCGCCAAGTAAGCGGGGCTGGCACAAACGACAGTGCCCACCTGCCCGACTTGCCGCGCAATCAGCGACGAACTGGGCAATTCGCCGACCAGCACCGCCACATCCAGCCCTTGTACGTGCAGGTTAGGGAAATAGTCGTGGTAGTGCGCGATAACACGCACCGCCGGGTAGCGATCCGCATAACCGGCCAACAGCGGCGCCATGACATAGCGGCTGAACAGCAACGGCAGAAATATCCGCAGGTCGCCCTGGGCCTGCACATGCAAACCGTTGGCCGAGGCCTCGGCCGCGTCCACCGCTGCCAGCAGGCGCACGCAATCGCCAAGGTAAGCCTGGCCTGCATCGGTCAGGTTGACCCCGCGGGTGCTGCGATGCAGCAACACCACGCGCAGGCGTGCCTCCAGGCGCGCAACCGCACGTACCAGCGTCGGGCCGGAAACCTGCGCATGGCGTGCCGCCGACGCCAGGCTGGATTGTCCGGCCAGCGCCGCAAACAGCTGCATATCGCGATAACGCTCCATCAGGCACGCTGCTTGGTCGCGGCGCTAAGGGCCGGGTCCTGCCCGAGGCGATGACTGAGGAAGTCCACAAAAGTATTGACCTTGGCCGGTACTCGGCCGTTTTGCTGGAATACGACGTGGATCGGCAGCGGCGCCGGTTCGAAATCCTCCAGCACCAGCTCCAGCTCACCCGCCGCCACCGCTGCCGCGACTTGATAAGACAGTACCCGCGTCATGCCCCACCCCAGGCGGGCCAGGTTGATCGCGGCATTGTTGGCGGTGACAACCAGGCGTGGCTCGATGGGCACCTTCAGCGGCTGGCCGGCGTCAATGAATGTCCACTCACTGACCAGTTGGCTGGACGATGAGGTGACGAGCTTGGCCTCACGCAACTGCTCGGGCCGCTGGGGCCGCCCGTGCTGGTTGAGATAAGCCGGCGATGCGCACACCACCCGTCGTACTTCGCCGACCTTGATCGCTTGCTGCCCGGATTGCTGCAGGTGGCCGATACGCACCGCCACGTCAACACCTTCGTCGGTCATATTGACCACCCTATCGACCAGCAAGGCGTTGATACTCACCAACGGAAAACGGTCCAGATAATCCCCCAGTACCGGCGCCACATACAGCTCGCCAAACAGTACCGGTGCGGTCACCGTCAACTGGCCGCCCGGGATGGAGTAGCTGCCCGCCGCCGCTTCCTCGGCTTCGTCCAGCTCGGCAAGGATGCGTCGGCAATCGTCCAGGTAACGCTGGCCGGCTTCGGTCAAGTGCAGGCTGCGGGTGGTGCGCGCCAGCAACTGCGTGCCGATGCGTTGTTCCATGGCGGCAATGGCGCGGGTCACGCTGGGCGGCGACGTGTTCAGGCGCCGGGCGGCAGCAGCGAAGCCCTCCTCCTCGGCCACGGCCAGGAACACCTGCATTTCATGAAATCGATCCATCTTTACGCCTTCTGATTATGTGCCCCTGTGGCGAGGGAGCTTGCTGCCGCTGGGGCGCGCAGCGGCCCTGAAACCTGCCAGCGCGGTTTGGCTGAATAAATACGGCAGCCTTGTTGGGGCTGCTGCGCAACCCAGCGGGAGCAAGCTCCCTCGCCACAGGTGTTGGGCTTCAACTCGATTGCAAGCCGACAGCCGTGCGCGGCATGCCGACAAAACCCGGCAGTGCTTCGATGCTGGCGAGCCAGGCGCGTACCTTAGGGTAGTCGGCCAGGGACACATTGCCTTCCGGCGCATGGGCCACGTAGGTGTAGAAGGCGATATCGGCAATGCTGGGCTGCTCACTGGCGAGGAAACGGCTCTGGCTCAGTTGCTGTTCCATCACGCTCAGCAAGGCATGGGCACGGTTGATTGCACTGACAGTGTCCACCTCGGCGCCAAACACCGTGGCCAAGCGCGCCGTGGCAGGCCCGGCATGGAGTGGGCCGGCGGCGGCCGAGAGCCAGCGTTGTACTCGCGCGTGGCCAGTCGGGTCGCTCGGCAACCATTGGCCGCTGCCGTAGGTGCTGGCCAGGTACACCAGGATCGCATTGGAGTCGGCCAGTACCGTGCCGCCGTCATCAATCACCGGCACCTGGCCAAAGCTGTTCAGGGTGGTGAGGAACTCAGGCGTTTTATGCGCACCTTGCTTGAGGTCCACCAGGATAAATTCACTTGCCAGCCCCAGCAGGGACAACATCAGTTCGACCCGGTGGGAATGGCCGGACAGGGGGAAACCATAGAGTTTGATCGCAGGCTGGGTCATGACAGGCTCCAAATGAGTGGGTAACGACGCCAGGGATGTTCTACCACTGCCATGTCTGGCGGAATGACCAGGATTCACAATCCAGCATTTCATCCAGCGAAACAATCTTCATTGACGTCATAGCCAAGCTTGGCGCGAGGATTTCATGAAAAAATTCAAACTATCGCCGCCCCCATCGTTCACACCTTCATGTGCAACGTTAAGTAGGAGGCAACATGCAGTACCGACAACTGGGTCATTCCGGCCTGCTGGTATCGGAAATCATCCTGGGCACCGTGCCCTTTGGCGGTCGCGCAGAGTTTGAAAAATGCGGTGCGGTGGACGTGCCCCTGGCCAAGCGCATGTTCGATATGGCGTTCGACGCCGGGGTGAATATGGTCGACACCGCCGACCTCTATTCCCACGGCCTGGCCGAAGAAGTGGTGGGCAAGGCGCTGGGCGACAAGCGCAACGACATTCTGCTGGCCACCAAGGGCCGCAGCCCGGTAGACGACAACCCCAACAACTCCGGCTCGTCGCGCTACCACTTGATCCGCGCCTGCGAAGCCAGCCTCAAGCGCTTGGGCACCGACCACATCGACTTGTACCAACTGCACAACTGGGACGGCATGACGCCAATCGAAGAGACCCTGGAAGCCCTGCGCCTGTTGGTCGGCTCGGGCAAGATCCGCTACTTCGGCACCAGCAACTTCACCGCCTGGCAGATGATGAAAACCCTGGGCAAGGCTGAACTGCACGGCATGCTCAAGCCGATTACCCAGCAGATCTACTACACCCCGGAATCCCGCGAGGCCGAGTACGAGTTGCTGCCGTTGGCCCTGGACCAGCAGGTTGGCACTTTGGTGTGGGGCCCGATGGGCGAAGGCTTGCTGACCGGCACGACCCGACGCGGGCACAAGCCGCCGGCCAATACCCGCCAGGGCAGCGGTTGGCCGGAACCCTACGTCCACGACCAGGAACGTGCGCTGGACATTATCGAGACCCTCGCCGCCGTCGGTGATGAACACGGCGTCTCGGTCGCCCGCACCTGCCTGGCCTGGCTCAAGGATCGCCCGGGGATCACCTCGCTGATTATCGGCGCCCGTACGGAAGCACACCTGCGCGATAACCTGGCGGCCACCGAGCTGAAACTCACCGAAGAGCAGTCGGCGCGCATCGAAGCCGTCACTCGCCGTCAGCCGTTGTACCCCTACTGGCACCGCTTCACTGCCGGGATTGATCGTTTTGACCCAGCGGAGCAACCCTTCCTGGCCGAGCATCAAAAAACCCTGGATGCGCGCCAGGACAAATAAAACAGCACCCGCCCCAATGCCGATGAATTAAGCGAACGCAATGCTCAAAGCAACGAAGATCCAATGTGGGAGCTGGCTTGCCTGAGTGGCATTGGGGCAATGCCCACATTTTCAGGGTTGCACCGAACGGCAATGCTGCCTATATTTCCCGTCTGGCGCTCTCTACGCCACCTTCCGCGGAAAGGGCTGCGCCCAAGACATCCCAGCTCCACCTCATTTCTACGACTCCCAACCTTGAAGCGGAAAAGGTTTGTGCAAGGAGCTCGTATGTCGCAACGCCCTTTAGCCTCCACTACCCATGGCCGCCTCAACCTTGAGCAGCAGCGCAAGCGCGCCAAGGAATTGTTGTCGCAGCTGAAAAGCCTAGACCCCAGCGCAACCTTGTCCCAGGCTCAATGGCAGGTAGCCAAACAGCTGGGCTTCGCCAGTTGGCCCAAGCTCAAGGCCCACGTCGACGCCCTCGACTTTGCCGCCCGCCACCCTGGTTTCGATGCCAGCGATGAATCCCGCACCACCCATTGGCGGTGTGGTAACGATATTGCCCACAGCCTGCAACTGGCCGGGTTCAAGGGACAGTTCCGGATGCTCACTGACCCGTTGTGCATGGGGCCAGTGCGTGAACTACCCAGCGAAGCGTTCCGAGCGATGCGCAGTACCTTTATCAGTCAGGCCTTTGCCCTTGACTCCACTGAAGTTGCGCATCGCATCAACGATGAATACAACCAACTACAAGCCTTGAACAACGCCGATCACAGTGTGCTGTGGTGCGAGGCGGACGCCTACGATCAATTGTTCCTGGTCCGCGCCCTGGCTGACCTTGAGCGGGCGCCGCGCAAGCTGGAGCTGATTGAGGCAGACCGAATTCCCGGCGTCGAGCGATTTATCGGCATAGGCCAATTGGCCCCCGATGTGCTGGCCTGGCTCTGGCCGCAGCGGCGCTTGATCGACGACGACGCAGTGCAGTTGGCCAAACGGGCCTGGTCGGCTTACTGCGGCAGCTCACCGCTCAAGCTCGCGGAACTGGCCCATGGCAATCACCCTGCCCTGCCCTTTCTGGCGCCGGCGTTACAGCGTCAGTTACAGGAGTTGCCGGGTCTCGAGGATGGGTTGTCACTGACTGAACGTTTGTCCTTGCAATATATTACTGAGGCCGGGCCTGTGCCTTTCGGTCGGGTGTTTGCCGAGTTGATGGCCAAGCGCGAGCCACTGCCTTTCCTGGGCGATATGATGTTTCACGCGCTGCTGCGCCCATTGATTGATGGGACGGCGCCGCTGCTGATCGAGACCGAAACGAACATGGAGTGGCCGCGCCGCGTATTGGCGCTGACGCCACTGGCGCAGCAGGTACTGGACGGCAATGCCTGCTGGCTGGACCACGCCAGCCATGAGCGCTGGGTCGGTGGTGTGTGCCTGCGGCCACGGCAACCTCATTGGGCACTGGGCCATGATGATCTGCCCGTCTGGCGTGACTGATGCTGCACGATACGATCAGCGCTTGGGAAACAACCCGACGGCACATGCCACCACCGTCGGGTCACCTTGGTAGACCGCCCGCGGGCTAATCGAAGGCTGGGACGCTCGGCCGTCCACGGCGTGCAGCATGGGCCACTCAGCGATCGGAAAACTGTGTGACGGATCGACAATTTCCATGCAGCGACGCAGGGAGGTGAAGTCGGGCGACTGTGACAATGACAGGTGCAGGGTCTGGCTAACCGAGACCGACACCACAGAGCGCTGCGCACATTGCCCGTCATAGATCAGCGTGTGGCGGATCAACGGGTTGTCATGGCAGTACTTGAGCAGGTTGACCTGCCGTGAGTGCACCAGCGCAGTGTTGATGATCAGCAGGTCAAACGCCACAACGCCCGAGCGTGTCAGTGCCTGCAACTCGTCGAACGAACTCAACGGGGCGATGCGGTGATAGCCCAGCTGGTTGAGCATTTTCTCGATCTTGATCCGTTGCAAAAGCTCTGCATCGGCAATCAGAAGGCGTAACGCTTTATTGGACATAGGGTAAACCTGACAGTTGGGCATCCGCGTCGATCATTCAACGCTGAGCAAAGTAACCGTCAGGGGTGAACCCTGACTTTAAGGCGATTCTGAAACGGCAATCAGGGGCACACCGTACTTTTAAGAATCGCCTCAAAGCCTTCGTGCCACTCGCTACCTACCATGGTCTGCGTTCCCTCACCCGACCATGGAATTGCCGTGTTCATGTTTCTACTCAGAGTGGTACTGCTGGCCTGCGGGCTGCTGGTGCTTGCACCCCCGCCTGCCAATGCGGCGCTGAAGATCGAAGGCACCCGCCTGATCTATTTCGGCCAGGACAAGGCCGCCGGTATCAGTGTGGTCAACCAGGCCTCGCGGGAAGTGGTGGTGCAAACCTGGATCACCGGCGAGGACGAATCAGCCGACCGTACCGTGCCCTTTGCCGCCACCGAGCCATTGGTACAACTGGGCGCCGGGGAGCATCACAAGCTGCGCATACTGTATGCCGGTGAGGGCTTGCCCAGCGATCGTGAATCGCTGTTCTGGCTCAATATCATGGAAATCCCGCTCAAGGTCGAAGACCCCAACAGCGTGCAATTCGCGATCCGCCAGCGGCTCAAGCTGTTCTATCGCCCTCCCGCACTCCTGGGCGGCTCGGCCGAGGCGGTGCAGCAGTTGGTATGGAGCAGCGACGGGCGCACGGTGACGGCCAACAACCCCAGCGCCTTCCACCTATCGCTGGTCAACCTGCGAACCGACAGCCAGACACTCAGCGATTACCTGCTGCTCAAGCCTCATGAACGCAAAACCCTGACCGCGCTCGACGCTGTGCCCAAGGGCACCACTCTCCACTTCACCGAAATCACCGATATCGGTTTGCAAGCCCGTCACAGCACGGCGCTCAACTGATAAATCACGGGGTATTTGAACCGATGTCACTGACCAAACGCTGTTTACCGCTTCTGGTGTTGGCCTGCGCGGTCTTGCCCGCCACCAGCCACGCACTGGCCTGCCGCGAGGACGGCACCAACTCGATCATCACCCAGGAAGCGCTGGGTACGGCGCTGGCGGTCGCCGCCGACGCACCTAACGGCACTATCATTTGGGAATCAGGCCCGCGCTCGACCAATGTCATCTGCAAGGACGACTACCTCCACGGCCGTGAGGAAGTGTATTTCTACGTCAACCCCGCCAGCGTGAGTATCGGCACCGGGATTCGCGTGGGCATTCGCTACAACAACCAACCGATTACCCAAAGTACCGGCAAGGTCGGTACCGGTTTTTTCTCCGACCGAGGCTGCAATTTGTCCAACTGCGTGGGCTGGGACAAGGCGCGCTTCACCCTCAATTTCAGCGTGTTCATCGAGAAGTACGACCCCACGCCACCGAGCGGCCAGGCCAGCACGCTGACCTCTTACCGCGTGTTCCAACTGGACGGCGTGCGCGGGCTCAACTCACGCCCCAACAGCAACTTCAATTATGTGGTCACTGGCATGAACGATATCCGCTTCGTGCCTTGCACTCCCGAACTGACCGTCAGCCCCAGCGTGGTCAACTTCCCCACACCTTCGCGCAAAGCCTCGATCGGTGAAGTCGCCAGCAGCGCAAACTTCAGCCTGAACCTGCGCAAGGGTTGCGACACGCCCTATACCGTCAGCGCACGCTTCGCCACCACGCCGGGCGGCGGCAGTGTGAACAATGGCCTGCTGGTGCCGGACAACAACAGCTCAGTCGGCATCTCGCTATCTCGCGCCGAGAGCCAGCAGCAACTGCCCTTCAATAACTGGTTCACGCTGCAAGAACTGATGGGCCTGGGCCAGAGCCACGATGAATTCCGCGCCGACCTCAAGTGGCGCACCCTACCGATTCCAGGAGCGTTCGATGCTGCCGTGGTGGTGGATATGTACTACAAGTAGGTGATTTTTAAGGATCGTCTTATGCCACCGGCAAAGGCCCAGACGTAAAGTCTGCCGATGCGATTGAAAAGTTATCTGCTCCAGATCAACCCCGTCCTCTCCCGACCCGAAGCAGCCAGAAGGCTGCTTCGTATTTTTGCGAGCGTGCTGCTGGTAGGCATCCTCAGCGGGGTCTATACCTTTTTGCTGTCGACCTTCAACAACGACATCTCCCAGCGCCGCGGCTACATGAGCAGCGCCATTGCCGAAGCCCATACCTTTTTCACCAACCGCCAAGCCCTGCTCGAAAGCCTGAGCCTGTCGGCAGTGCGCAAGCAGTCCAGGGTCTATTCATCCTCGGCCGAAGAACAGCACCTGGAATTGGGCGACACATCGGGCAACCAGTGGAGCATCTGGCTGACCGCACGCATGCGCGACTACCTCAAGGCCAAACAGCTGAACCTACTCTATGTCAACGCCGGCCCCAACCCGCAAGTGATGCGCCTTTACGACGCCACCGCGCAGGTATTGCCGATTTCCAAATGCATGCTCAATCGCCTCAAGGCCCTGCAGCACACCGACCCGGCCACACTTAACGAACTTTGGCTGAGCGACAGGACTGAACAGCACTCGCACCTGTACATCTTCATCCGCCTGGACGAACGCGACCCCGACTCCGGCTGGCTCGGCCTGGAGATGGATAGCCGTGAAGTCTCCTCGACACTCAGCGACCAGAGCGCCGGCGAGTTCATGATGCTCAATTCCCAGGGCATGCTGGTGTTCACCAACAGCACCGATAAACAGTTGAGCCAGCAACAGCTGAGGCCCGGCGAAGACAGTTTTTTCGGTTTTGTCGGCAACGGCTGGCTACCCGACCACCTGGTGATTCGCAAACACCTGAAGTCCTCTGAGTGGCAGTTGATGTACTCCATCGACCTGCGTGCAGTGGTCACTGGCCTGTGGAAACAGCTGCTCGGTTCGTTGTTGCTTTGCCTGTTCAGCCTGACGCTGATCGGGCTGGTGATGCGCCGCGTCGACCAGCGTTTCATCATTCCGTCGATCCATCGCATCCAGGCGCTGATCGAAAGCGAAGCCTTCGGCCGCGATGTGATCCAGACCGCTCCTGTGGCCCTCTGCGTGCTGCGCCGCACCGACGGCCAGGTGGTACTGGAAAACGCCCTGGCCCAGCAATGGCTGGGTAACGGGCCGGAGCGCGAGGCGCTGCGCGCCGGCTGGATCGAGCAAGCCTTTGCCAACGGACCTTCCGAGCGCAGTGACTACTTTGAAACCATCGATGGCCGTCACCTGTACCTGAGCAGTGCACCCACCCGCTACAAAGGCGAAGACGTGCTGTTTTGCGCCTTCAGTGACATCAGTGCGCGCAAGCAGGTCGAGGCGGCGCTGGAAGAGGCGCGGCAATCGGCGGACGCAGCCAACGCGGCAAAAACCCTGTTCCTGGCGACCATGAGCCATGAAATCCGTACACCGCTGTATGGCGTGCTCGGCACCCTGGAACTACTGGCGCGCACGCAACTGGATGCACAACAAAAGGACTACTTGCAGGCGATCGAAGGCTCATCGTCGACCTTGCTGCAACTGATCTGCGATGTGCTGGACGTATCGAAGATCGAGGCCGGGCAGTTGGCACTGGAGATGGGCGAGTTCTCTGCGCTGGACCTTGTGCATGAAATCATCCAGGGCTACGCCGCAGCGGCCCACGCCAAGGGCCTTCAGTTGTATGCCTGCTTTGATCCCAAGCTGCCGGAACGTCTGATCGGCGACGTAACGCGCATCCGCCAGATTCTCAATAACCTGCTCAACAACGCGGTGAAATTTACCGACTATGGGCGCGTGGTGCTGCGGGTCAAAGTGCTGGGCCGCGACGGAGAACGCTCCAGTCTGTTGTGGCAAGTCTCGGACACCGGCAAAGGTATCGCCCAGGAAGACCAGGCGATGATCTTCGAGCCGTTTTACCAGAGTGAGGGCAATACCAATGTGGTCGCCGGCACCGGCCTGGGCCTGCCTATCTGCCAGCGTCTGACGGAGTTGATGAACGGCAATATCCGCATGGTCAGCGAACTCGGCCTGGGCAGCAGTTTCAGCCTGATCCTGCCGTTGGAAGAAGCATCTGTTCCACCGATGACACCGTTGCTGGCCGAGACCATTTACGTAGCCTCGCCGATCCCGGAACTGGCAAACGCCATCGCCGGCTGGTTGCGCCGTTGGGGCGCCAGGGCCCAGGCCGGCTTGCCGACGCTGGCGGACACACATCTGCTGTTGCAAGTGCACCCCGGCAGTGTCGACCCGTTGCTGGTGCCCGAGTGGCCCGGGCCGGTGATTCACGTGAGCAGCAACGCCTGCCCCGGCGTAGAAGCCGACGCCGGCGCCTGGCATGTCAACCTCAACCACCTGGGGGCTATTCATCAGGCCGTGAGCCAGGCGCAAGGACTATGGGTGGCCCGTGCCGATGAGCAAACGCACCGGCGGGATCTGAACAAACTCAACCTGCACCTGCTGGTGGCCGAGGACAACATCATCAACCAGCTGATTTTGCGTGATCAACTGGAAGAACTCGGCTGCACCGTGGAGCTGGCGGCCGACGGTCAGCAAGCGTTGCAGCTCCACACCGCCGGCAACTTCGACGTGGTGTTGACGGATGTGAACATGCCCCATATCAACGGCTATGAACTGGCGCGTGAACTGCGGCGCCAAGGCTGCACGTTGCCGATTATCGGGGCCACCGCCAACGCCATGCGCGGCGAGGCCGACCTGTGCCTGGCCGCCGGCATGAACCATTGCCTGGTCAAACCCTTTGCGTTGCGGGCTCTATTCAACTCCCTGGCGCCTTATGCACGGATCACCCATGAAGCCCCTTAGTATTCTGATTGTCGAGGACCATCCCCTGCAGCATATCTACCTGCAGAACTTGCTCAGCGAGTTGGGAGACTTCCTGCTCGAAACCGCCGAGGATGGCAAAGAAGCGCTGGAGCGCCTGCGCCAGCGGGACTTCGACCTGGTACTGACCGACCTGCTGATGCCCGGCATGGACGGCGTGCAGTTTATCCAGTGCCTGGCCAGCCTGCGCTGCAAGCCGGCGCTGGCAATCATGAGTGCGGCGTCGAGGCGCATGCTGATGGCGGCCAGCCTAGTGGCGAAAAACCTCGATGTGGAAGTGCTTGGCCTGATTTCCAAGCCCGTGAACGCCGAGGCCTTGCGCACCCTGGTCAACCAACTCAGGAACAGGGTGCGCACGCCTACCCCCGAACTGCCCGAGCACATGGACATCGACCGTCACACGCTGGTGCAGGCCATGAGCAGCGGCCAGTTCCAGGCCTGGTTCCAGCCGAAAAAATCCCTGGCCAACGGCCGTATCGTCGCTGCCGAAGCCCTGGTGCGCTGGATGCACCCCGAACAAGGCGTGATGCTGCCTGCCGCGTTCCTGCCGGCAATCAAGGCGTTCGAACTGGAGGAGCGGCTGTTGTGGCTGGTGCTCAAGCAAGCGATCCACGCCCAGGAACACTGGCGCCAGCGCGGCTATGAAATTCCAGTGTCGATCAACCTGCCGACCCACTTGCTCAACAGCCATGACCTGGCCGACCGTTTGCTGGAGTTCGTGCTGCACCACGATGGTATCCCGGGAATGATCTGCTTCGAGTTGATGGAATGTTCGGTGCCGCAGGACATCAGCAATTTCTACGCCGGCGCCTGCCGATTGCGGATCAAGGGGTTCGGTTTGTCCCAGGATGATTTCGGCAAGGGCTACAGCTCCTACCTCAATCTGGTGTCCACGCCATTTACCGAACTGAAGATCGACCAGGCGCTGGTGCAGGGCAGCCACGACAACGAAGGCATCGCCCAGGCATTGGCGAGCATTATCGCGCTGGGCCGCAAGTTGGGTCTGACGGTGGTTGCCGAGGGCGTGGAGACCCCGCAGCAATTGGCGCTGCTGCGCAAAATCGACTGCAATCAGGTGCAGGGGTTCCTGATCTCTCACGCAGTGTCTTCGGACCAATTTCAGCAACTACTGAACAATGATGGCCCCGCGACATCTCACTAGCTGGCGGCCACGATCATAAGGAGTAAGCTCCATCCAGTGCCGATTTATCCTGCGCCTGCGGAAACCCCTGATGAAGCACAATAACGCGATTCTCGAAGCCTTTACCCGCAGCTCATTGCGCCTGAACAAAGGCTTGATGGTGTTGATGGGAATCGCGTTGCTGCTGATGCTGACCAATTACTGGTCTCTGCACCGGGGCGTCGAAATTCGCTACAGCGCGATGCGCTTTCACTTTGCGCGGCTGATGGAAAACCTCGCAGAACAGCAAACCTACCTCAAGAGCCTGACACACCCCGGCATCCAGGCCGAACTGCTGCACGCCACCAACGTGCAGGTCAGCCTCAAAAGCCGCATGGTCGACAACCGTCGCACGCTGTACGAAGGCCAGAAGTATTCGTTTTCGGTGCCCTTCAGCGTCAAGTTCGATGAACAGCAGATCAGCACCGCCGCGAGGCCGCCGATTTTTGCCCTGGGTGCGCACTTGACCAGCTACTACAGCGCCTTCTGGTCCTCCTCGCCGTACGAGGCGCCGCAAACCTTCCTGCTCAATCGCCAGGCCGACTACGCCATCACCATTCCGTCCGTGGGCTATCAGCACCGGGAAAGCCCCGAGGATACCGACAACCCGGTGGCCCGGGTCAACGCCGTGCAGCAAATCCTTGCACAGGCGCCGCAGCCGCTGGAGCAGAATCGTGTGTATTGGCAGGCCGGCCCCGAACCCGAACATTTGCTGGCCTACATCGGCCTGCCACTCGACGCCCAGGGCCAGGCCGTGATCGGCACCCTGCTCGACGTGTCGCAGGTCGACGATGTACAGCGCGCGCTGAATCACTCGGCGTTTGATCGCTTTACCCTGATTGGCCCTGACGGCAACCGGTTGATTGGGCCAACCAATCAGACGCAGCTCAGCGATGGTGTGCATTTCACGGCCGACGGCTTTGAATTCAAGGTCACCGAGGCCGGCGACCAGCCCTGGAGCGCGGTCTATGGCCTGAACTACTCGCACTTCTTTCACTCCGCGTTGTGGCCGTTGAGCACCATGGCGTTGGTACTGTTCAGCCTGATTACACTGGGTTGGGCTGGCAGCCGATGGTATCGACGCCAGGTGATCACCCCAGCACAACTGGCCCACGAACGCATCGCCGAAAGCGTGGCGTTCAGCCGCGTGATCATCGACACCGCACCCACTGGGTTATGCGTGGTGCGACGCAGCGATGGCAGGGTATTGATCGAGAACCAGCGCGCCCAGCAATGGCCGGGCACCTCACGCCTGGTGGAGGCAATGGCCGGTAAGCACGATGGCGCCGAGAGCGGTGAGACGCACTTGGAGATCGAAGGCCGGCACCTGCAGATCGGCTTTGTGTCGACCCGTTATCAGGCTCAAGACGTACGCCTGTATGCATTCAACGATATCACCCGGCACATCGAAGACGCCCAGGCCCTGGAAGAGGCACGTCATGCCGCCGATGCGGCCAGCGAGGCCAAGACGCTGTTCCTGGCAACCATGAGCCATGAGATCCGCACGCCGCTGTATGGCGTGCTCGGCACCCTCGAATTGCTCGGCCTGACCGACCTCGACCCGCACCAGAAAACCTACCTGCACACCATCCAGCGCTCGTCCGCCACACTGTTCCAACTGATCAGTGATGTGTTGGATGTCTCGAAGATCGAGTCCGGGCAAATGGCGATAGAAGCCGTGGATTTCTGCCCGCTGGACATGCTCGAAGATACCTTGCACACCTACGCCGCCTTCGCCCGGCGCAAGGGGTTGCAGCTTTACAGTTGCATCGACCCGCAGTTGCCGAACTGCCTGATGGGCGACCCGATGCGCATCCGCCAGGTCCTCAATAACCTGGTGAGCAACGCCATCAAGTTCACCGACTTTGGGTGCGTGGTGATTCGTGCCAGGGTGGTGGGCAGCGACGCCAATAATGTCGACCTGGAATGGCAAGTCACCGATTCCGGCGTGGGCATTGCCGAGGCGCAGCAGGCCAAGCTCTTCGATCTGTTCTACCAGGCACCGGACACCGCCAGCGAAGGCGGCACCGGGCTTGGCCTGCCGATTTGCCGGTGGCTGGCGCAGATGATGGACGGCGAAATCCGCGTGGTCAGCGAGCCCGGGCTGGGCAGCAGCTTTACCCTGAAAATGCGCTTGCCACTGTGTTGTGGTGCACTGACCAACCTGCCGCTGATCGAGCCCAGCTCGACGCCGGTGTATGTGCAGGCACCGGTACGCGAACTGGCGCAGGCAATGAGTGACTGGCTCAACCGCTTGGGAATCACCGCCGCCCTGGCCGCGACCACCCAGGACAAAGACAGTCACCACGCGGTACTGGTAGAACTGTTACCCGGCGAGCCCCCCAAGCCATGGGCCGGCCAACGTGTGCTCTGCCTGCCCGGTGCGCACAGCCCGCCGCTGCACACAGCGCAAGGCTGGGTGGTGGATATGCACGACATACGCACCATCGCCGCCACCGTATCACTGGCGCAGCACGGCAGGCACGAGCAACCCACGGCGACCCGGCCACAAAGCGCCGGGCGGCTAGAGCTGCGCATCCTGGTGGCCGAGGACAACCCGGTCAACCAGGCGATTATCAAGGAACAGCTGGAGGCGCTCGGTTGCTCGGTGAGCCTGGCCGCCAACGGTGAACAGGCGTTGCAGTTATGGCAACCGAAGGCCTTCGACCTGGTGCTGACCGACGTGAATATGCCGTTGATGAATGGCTATGAACTGGCCAGAACCTTGCGTGAGCATGATCCACACTTGCCGATTATCGGCGTGACCGCCAATGCAATGCGCGAGGAAGGCGTACGTTGCCTGGCAGTGGGCATGAACGCCTGGATCGTCAAGCCCTTGAGCCTGCAAACCCTGCGCGATCAGTTGATCAAACTGTGCAAGGTCAAGTCGCCGGTTGAGCCTGACGCCCAGGTATTCGACGACCGCGTGCAACTGTCGGACAAGATGCGCCCGCTGTTCATCAGCAGCGTGCAGCAGGATATGCAGCGCATCGGCGCGGCCCTGGTCCAGCGTGATGCCCGTGGCCTCGGCCAACTGCTGCACTCGATCGCCGGCGCTTTGGGCGCAGTGCAGGCGCTCAGCCTGGCCCAGGCCTGCATCGAACTGGAAAGCGCACTTAACCGCGGCAGCCTCGACACAACGCTTGAGCTCAAGGTGAAGACTGTGATGCAGCGTCTGTCGGCCGTTCTGGAGACTCTCCAGCTCGGGCACTCTTCACTCACTTGAACTGGCACTACGGACGGCCCTTTATGAAAAAATTCAACGTGGTAATCGCGGACGATCACCCGATCGTGTTGCTTGGCGTTCGCGAACTGGTAGAGCGTGACATGCGCTTTCAAGTCGTCGGCGAGGCCGTGTGTTCGGCCGGCCTGATCGAGCTGTTGCAACATCAAGGCGCTGACATCGTGATTACCGACTACAACATGCCGGGCGACTCGCCTTATGGCGATGGCCTGAAGCTGGTGGAGTACCTCAAACGGCACTTCCCGCAGGTACAGATCCTGATCCTGACTATGATCTCCAACCACCTGATTCTCACCCGCCTACAAGAGCTGGGCGTGGTCGGCATCATCCAGAAAAGCCAGTTGCATACCGAGATTCAACTGGCACTCAAGGCGATCGCCCAAGACAGCGACTATCGCAGCCTGGAGCCGCCAAAGACCTCGGTGATAGAGACCCTCACGGCAATTGACGAGCGCTTTACAAGTTTGTCACCCAAAGAGTTCGAGATCCTGCGCCTGTTTATTTCCGGCATGAGTGTGAGTGACATTGCGCGCCGCCAGAACCGAAGTTCAAAGACCATTAGCGCACAAAAAGTATCGGCCATGCGCAAACTTGAAGTGAGCAGCGACCAGGACCTTCTTGCTTATTGCCTGGAACGTAACATCTTCAACTAACGCATAACTTGCAAGCCATTCCTGGACAATGGCTTCGCCCTTTGTTTTCTGGCTCTTCACTGCTGAAACCGTGCAAATAACCTGCCCGCCCCAGCGCTTATAAGAATCGTCTTATTCGCTCCTACCGCCTCGTCGCCTACTCTTTGCTCGCAGTTCAACAACAGCACTTTTTTCCAACTAAACCTTACGGACATCATCATGAAGAAGTTTTCCCTGGCTGTTATCGCCTCGGCCATTATCGCGGCCTCCGGCAGTGCATTCGCCGAAGGTGAAGCAGCAGCGCCAACCCTGGGCGGCAGCGGCAAAATCACCTTCACCGGCGTGATCAACAACGACGCGTGCTCGGTGGACGGCGCCAACTCCGACCGCACCATTTCGGTGGACATGGGCAACGTTTCGATCAAGGACATGGGCACCGCGGAAAACCCAACCGCAGGTCGTGTGACCGCCAAAGACTTCAACCTGAACGTCAACTGCAACCAGGGCACCAAGGTCGCCATGATCTTTGACGCCAACAACGGCGGTTCCGGCCTGGTCACCGGCAAAAAAGTACTGGCCCTGAACCCGGGTTCGGCCACTGCACAAAACGTCGGTATTGCCCTGCTGGACAGCAAGGGCAGTCTGATTGACCTCAGCTCGCCAAGCACCGCACGCATTGAAAGCACCATGCACGGTGCCGGTACTGAAGGCGGCGACGCCACCCTGAGCTTCGCGGCCGCCTACGTCACTACCGCAGCGGCGGGTTCGTCGACCGCCGGTCGCGGTGACGCCACCCTGCCGTTCATCCTGCAATACGAATAATTCGGCGCCCCGGGCACCGAACGCGCGAGGCCTTGCGGCCTCGCCATTGTCTTCTGATTACACCGGATAACCCTCATGCCGCCTCGTTCTATCGCCGCATGTCTGGGGCTGCTGGGCTTGCTCATGGCTACCCAGGCCGCCGCCAGCATTTCATTGAATGCCACCCGTATCGTGTTTGACGGTGACCACAAGGAAGCCAACATTACCGTGCGTAACGGTAACCAGGATGTATTGATTCAATCCTGGGTCGACATGAACGACGCCAGCGCCAGCCGTGCGCCGTTTGCCGTCACCCCGCCACTGGCACGGGTATTCGCCAAGGAACAACAACTGCTGCGCATTCTGTATGAGGGCACCGGCATGCCCACGGACCGCGAGTCGGTGGTGTGGCTCAATGTGCAGGAAATCCCCAAAGCCAACGAATCCGAGAACACCTTGCAGTTGGCCATCCGCCAACGCATCAAGATTTTTTACCGCCCTGCCGGCCTTACCGGCAGCGCGCTGCAAGCCCCTGCACAGCTTGAATGGACGCTGGCCAAACACGGCAGCCAAACCCTGTTGCAGGTGAAAAACCCGACGCTGTACCACGTGTCCATGGCCGACATCAAAGTGCAGGCGGTAGTGGCCAGCGACTCCACCATGATTGCGCCCGGCGAACAAAAACAGTTTGCGCTCAGTGCTCCAGTTGCCAGCGGGCCGGTGCGGTTGTCGTTTTCCAGCATCAATGACTACGGCGCGCAGAATCACTACAGCGCGCCGCTGTCTAGCGGCACTGCGCTACCGGCGTATGCGACTGAATCGCGACTTAACCCCTAAGCACTTTCGCTAACTCACAAGCTCACTTCGCGTGCGTGTTTGCGTGCCCGACTGTCCGTCAATCAGGGATGTCATAGGTCTTCGCATGTCTTTTCTTTCCAGCAACAGGCCCGCACGTGGCGTATTGAAGTTGAAGACGCTGTCGCTGGCGATTGCTGCCAGCTTGCCCAGTCTGACCATGGCCGATGACGCTGCGCAAACCTTCAACACCACCTTCCTGCAAGGCTCGCAGTCGCCGGTGGACTTGCAGCAATTGCTCTCGGCCAACAGCGTGCTGCCGGGCAATTACCGCGTCGACCTGTACAGCAACGAAATGCTGGTGGGCCGACGCGATATCGATTTCAGGCGCAACCCGAAAAACGGTCGTGTAGAAGCCTGCCTGACCCTCGACCTGCTCAAGCAACTGGGTATCGACCTGCACCGTTTGCAGGCCGAGGGCAAACTTGACCCGCAGCAGCCGCAGGACTGCTACGCCCTTGCCGACATGATCGAAGACGCCAGCGTGCGCTACGACAGCAGCCGTCTGCGCCTGCTCGCAAGTATCCCGCAGGTGGCGATGCAGCGTGGCTTGCGCGGGTATGTCGACCCACAGTTGTGGGACGACGGTGTGCCCGCCGCCTTCATCAACTACCAGCTCAACAGCAGCCGCACCGCCGGCGACTATAAAACCCGCATTGCCAATAACCTGGGCCTGCGCAACGGCATCAACCTGGGGGCCTGGCGCCTGCGCAACGAGTCGAACCTGAGCGGCGGCACCGATCGCTCGAACACCTTCACCAGCAACCGCACTTACTTGCAGCATGACGTCACCGCGATCAAGGGCCAGTTCAGCGCCGGTGAGATTTTCTCCGACACTGACCTGTTCGACAGCGTGCGCTATCGCGGGGTAAAGCTCGCCTCTGATGATGGCATGCGCGCCGACAGCGAGCGCGGCTATGCACCCGTAATCCGTGGGGTGGCGCAGACCAACGCGACGGTGGAAATCCGCCAGAACGACTACATCCTCTACACCGCCAACGTCGCGCCAGGCCCGTTCGAGATCAACGATATCTACCCCAGCGGCTCCAACGGTGACCTGCAAATCACTGTGATCGAAGCCGACGGTACGCGGCGGGTGACGATGCAGGCGTTCTCCAGCCTGCCGATCATGGTGCGCGAAGGCCAGGTGAAGTACAGCGTCTCGGCGGGCACGTTCAAAAGCAATGCCGATGGCCTGGCCTCCCCACGTTTTCTCAGCGGCACCCTGGCCTATGGTTTGACCAGCAACCTCAGCGGGATTGTCGGCCTGCAAGCCAGTGAAGACTACAGCGCGCTGTCGATCGGTGCCGGGCGGAACACCTCGTTCGGGGCGTTCTCGCTCGATACCACCCATTCGTCCAGCAAGGCCCAGGGGCGAACCTCCCAGGGCAGCAGCGTACGCGCCTTGTACGCCAAGACCTTTGCCGGCACCGATACCAACTTCACCCTGGCCGCTTATCGCTACTCCACCGAGGGCTATCGCAGCCTCACCGACCATGTGGAAGACAGCAGCGAAGACGTGCGCGTGCGCACCGGCCACTCGAAAACCCGCACCGATCTGACCATTAACCAGAGCCTCGGACGCAACAGCGAATTTGGCAGCCTGTATGTGAACGCCAGCGACCAACGCTACTGGAATCGGGGCGGCTCCCAGAGCTTTTCCGCGGGCTACACCGGCAACTGGGGCGACCTGAGCTACAACCTTGGCGTGACGCGCACCAAGCAGATCGTCACCTGGGGCGAGCCGAGCAGCGACACGCAGGTGAACCTGTCGGTGTCTTTCCCGCTGGGCAGCCAGGCCCGCGCGCCACGGGCGTTTGTCACCACCAGCCACCAACGTGGCGATACCACCACCCAAGCGGGCATCAATGGCTACGTGGCCGATACCAGCGACACTTTCTATTCGGTGCAGGCCGGCCACAGTGACACCAGCGGCGACTCAGGCTCGGTGAACGTCAACAGTCGCACCGCCGTGGCAGATGTCAGCCTCGGTTACAGCCAGGGCCAGGGCTACAACTCACAGAACTTCAATCTCGCCGGCTCGGTGGTGGCTCATGCGGGTGGCGTCAACCTGGGGCAGACGGTCAGCGAGACCTTCGCCCTGGCCGAAGTACCAGGCGTCTCTGGTGCCAAGATCAGCAGCTACAGCGGGGTGGAGACCGGGTACAACGGCTATGCGGTGGTGCCCACTGCGCAACCCTACCGGGTCAACTGGATCAGCCTGGACACTCGCGATCTGGGAGGCGACGTGGAAATCACCAACGCCACCCAGCAACTGGTGCCGCGCCGTGGCGCAATCGTGGTGGCGCATTACAGTGGCACTAGCGGACGTCGCGTATTGTTTGAGTTGTTTGATGCCCAGCATCAACCGCTGTCGTTTGGTGCCTCACTGGAAGACGCCAATGGCAAGCAGTTGGCGATTGCCGATCCGAATGGCAATGCCTTGGCACTGGTGGAAGAGGATCAGGGCATGCTGATCATCAAGTGGGGTGAGCAGCATTGTCGTGCCACCTATGCGTTACCACCGCAGAACAAGGCGCTGAACTATGAGCGCCAGTCACTGGTGTGCACGCCTTGATTGTGCGGGTAATTGCGCTACTGTGCTGACCACGCGCCTACCCTCTGCGAGACTTGCTCATGCGTAACTTGTTATTCGCCAGTGTCTGCCTGTTGACCACCGCTCTGGCAGGCTGCCAGCAAACACCCCCGGCCAACGACCAACTCGATGCAGTGCTCTGGACCCAGACGTCCATCGAACACGAGCTGATCTACCGCCAGCTCTTCGCCAACGCCACCCTCCAACTCGATGTAGCACTGGCCGACCCCAGCTGGGACGCCCTGCCTTTGCCTGCCCGCAAGCTGACCGGTTTGCCGCCGGCGGTGATCGTGGATATCGACGAGACCCTGTTGGACAACGTGCCGCTCAACGCTCGCGACATCATCAACAATCAGGTCTATTCCTACGATCGCTGGAATACCTGGGTCGAGCAGGCCAAGGCTCAGGCGCTGCCGGGTTCCGTGGCGTTCCTGCAAGCGGCCAGACAAAAAGGTGTCAAGGTGTACTACCTCACCAACCGCGAGCACAGCCAGGTCGCGGCCACCGCCAAAAACCTGCGTTTGCGCGGCTTTCCGATTGAGAGCGACGCGCAGATCCTGGCGGCCAGCACGCCTACCGGCCACTGCGAAAGCGCGGGCTACGGCAAGCAGTGCCGCCGTCAGTGGGTCGCCAGCCATGCCCGCGTGCTGTTGATGGCCGGTGACTCGCTGGGAGATTTCGTGCAAGCCGAACACAACACCCTGGATGCACAACGCAAGGCCGTCGAACCCTATGTGAACTGGCTAGGCCAGCGTTGGTTCCTGCTGCCCAACCCGAGCTACGGCAACTGGTATAGCGCGCCGTATGGGGATGATGAGAGCTTGCCGTTTGCGCAGAAACGCAGGCTCAAGCAGCAGGCATTGCTGTTGCAGCAATAGGGTAAAGCCCTGCCGTGATGATCGTTCCCTCACTCTGCGTGGGAACGATCAAGAGCCGCTCATTGCTTGGGGCGCAACAGCTGCATCTGCTGGCGATAATCATCCGTCACCTGCCGCGCCTGGCTGCTGCTGGTAATCACCCTCGGCGTAATCAGCACAATCAGCTCCGTGCGGTCCTTAGACTTGCTGGTATTGCCAAACAACCAGCGCAACCCCGGAATCTTCCCCAAGTAAGGCACGGCACTGACGCTCTCAGCATTGTCTTGCTTGATCAACCCGCCGAGCAGCACCGTCTGGCCACTCTGCACCGCTACCTGGGTGGACACCGAGCGCGTGGAGATACGCGGGTTCACCGGCGTCTCACTGTTCCCCGCCGGGTTCTGGGCATCACTGACCTGTTGCTGGATATCCATGTACACCAGCCCGCCCGGATTGATGCGCGGCACCACATCCAGAATCACCCCCGTCTGCACATATTCGACACTGCTCAAGGTGGTGTCGGCGTCCCCGGTATTAACGGTGGTCTGACTGATGGGAATGTTGTCCCCCACCTGGATCTGCGCCGGCTGGTTGTTCATCACCACCAGCGATGGCGCCGACAGCACCTGGGTGCGGCCGTTGGTTTCCAGGGCGTGCAGGGCCACTTGCAGGTTGGAGCTGACGAAGGAGTAGAACAACGAGTCCGCCGCCCCCAGCCCTGCCCCGCCACCGCCCAGGGCGCCTTGGCTGCCGGAGGCGTTGGCCACCGTGGTGCTGGTGGAATTACCGGCCAGGCGGCCCAGGTACCACTGCACCCCCAGGTCCAGTTCGCCGGTGAGCTTGACCTCCAGAATGCGGGTCTCGATCTGCACTTGCAGCGGTGGGTTGTCGAGGCGTTTGATCGCCGCTTCGATCTCTTTCCATTGCGCCGGGCGGGTGCGCACCAGCAGTTGGTTGCTGCTTTTTTGCGCGGTGATGCGCGTGCCCGTCTCGAGGTCGCTGGTGGGCGATGCCTGGGTGTTTTCGGCAGGCTCGGATTCAGGTTCTTCGGCTGCGGGCACCGGGGCGCTCGCCTGCAAACCGGCACTGGTGGATGAGGACAAGGTGGTGGTACGCAAGCCCGGCGCTACCTTCGCCGGGGCGTCATCCTTGATCGTGCCATTGCCGTAGATCTGCCGCAGGTACTTGGCCAGATCGGCGGCCTTCATATTGCGCACGTCGTACACATACATCTGCGGCTCGTTGCCGCCGCCCTCGTCGATGGTGCGGATCCAGTCGCCCACTTCGCTGAGGTACTGGGGCTGGGAAGAAATCGCCACCACCGAGTTGGTGCGCTCGACCGGCAAGAACCGCAGCATGCCGGCCAGGGGTGTGCCACTGTCCGCGCCGAACATGGCTTGCAGCTCGGGCATCAGCTCGGCCACCGAGGCGCGTTGCAGGCCGAACACCGCCACCGACATGCCCTTGAGCCAGTCCACGTCGAAGGTGTCGATGGTGTCCTGGTAGTTGGCCAGTTCGTCGGGCGTGCCGGCCAGGCTCAGGACATTGCGCGCCGGGTCCACCAACAAAAAAGCGTTTTCACGGGCGAAGGGTTTGAGCAGTTTCTGCATCTCGGTGGCCGAGATATAGCGCAGTGAAAACAGACGTGCCGAGAGGCCGCTGGCCGGTTGCGCCACGCGCATCTGCGGCACCAGCTTGCCCGCCACTGCCTGGTTGGCCGGCAGGATCACATAGCGGTTGCCCTGTTTGATCATGGCGTTGTCGGTCCAGGACAGCAGGGTTTCGAGAATCGACAGCGCTTGCTGTTTGTCCACGGGCTTGGAGGTGGAGAAGCTGACAGTGCCCTTCACGCCCTCGGCGATGCTGTAGTTCTCGTGCAACAGGTCGCCCATCACGCTGTTGATCACGGCCTCGATAGGCTGATCGGCGAAATTGAACACGATGTCGCCGCCCTGCTCCGGCACGTTTACGGGCGCCGCGGGCTGGCGCACAAACGCTTGATTGCCACGAATCAGCTGGCGCTGCGGCGGAGCCTGGGTGGCAGGTGGAGGGCTTTCGGCCACAGGTGCCTGAAGCGGCGGGCGCTGTGCGCCGGTGCCCTGCAGGGCCTCGTGCAGCAGGTCGTCGTCCGGGTCGAGGGGGTCGGGCAAAGATCCACAGCCGCCCAGGGAGACGGCGGTAGCCAGGCAAAACAGCGAAGTGCGCATATCGATCAAGGGAGAGACTCGCGGGGATGTGAGATCAGGGGTAACCGCTTACCGTAGAGGCTCAGGGTCTGGGTGCGCCCGTTGAGGGCAAAACGGGCGTATTGCGGGGTCAGGTGCTCCAGGCGCCAGCCGTTGGGCAACGCCTGGCCCAAGCGCACCGTGAGCGTTGGGCCACCGGCTTGCTTGAGCATGGCCATTTGCAGGTTGCCGGTGATCATGATGCCGCTGAGGGTCAGGTTGGCCAGGCTCGCCACCTGGGTTTTACCCACCTCCCGGTCCGGGCGGCGATCCGGGCTGAACAGCGGCGTTTGCCAGGTACCGGCAAGGTCTTGCAACGCTGGCGTGGGAGCGGCCTGCACCTGGAACGAGGGTGGCGCATGCGCCGGCGCATCGGGTAACCACCGGGGGGCGTCGCCGATGCTGCTGAGGATCATCGCCATCAACAGCCCCAAGAGCCCGGCCACGCCGAGCCAGCCCCATTCCAGAGGACGCAAGGGGCCAATCATGGTGCCACCCGCGCCGGTTGCAGGTAGCCGCGCACCAGCAGTTGCACCGCCAGCTTGCCTGCCCCGCCACTGGCTGGCGCCTGTTTGTCGCGACGGATATGCAGCTCATCGACGAACAGAAAAGGCGGCTGATATTCCAGCCCATGCAGGATCGCGGTCAGCGGTTCGATGGCGCAATTGAGCGTGAGGCTGACCTTGACCTGACGATAGGGCTCGCTGTCGTTCTGTTCAGGCGTGATCGGCTTGCGCTGGGTCAGGTTGCAGCCGCCGCCGAGGTTGGCGTGGCTGTTGATCAGGTCGGCGAGACGCTGCATCAGGTCGGCGGCGACCACGTCCGGGTCGTCCCCCGGCAACAGGCTGGCGCTGCTGGCCGGGTCTTGCTGTGCTTGCGCCAGCTGTTCGCGCAAGGCATCGCCCTGGCGTATGACGCTGGCATAGCGCTGCTGCTGTTCACGCAACTGTTCGGCCTGTTCACCCATGGCCCGCAGCGGCCCGGCGAACCAGCTGTCGATCAACAGCCAATAGGCCGCGCCGAGCACCAACGCCAGGGTCAACAAGGCGGCGCCGCGGCGTTCACGGGGTGTGAGGGGTCGGCGCATCGGCGGCCTCCTGGCGTAAGTGGGCACGCAAGGCAAACTGGTCCTTGCCGCTGCGTGCGTCGGGTTGGATCACACCTTCAAACTGCGCGTTGTCCAAGCGCTGGCAGCCTTTGATGCGGCTGATCAGGCCACTGGCCTTGGCGCTCTGGCCGGAGAAACTCACCTCGCCGTCCTTGACGTCCAATTGGTCGAGCCAGGTGTCGGCGGGCAGGCAACTGGTCAAGTCATTCAGCAGCGCGGCCAGGGGTGGTTGCGCCCGTTTACGCTGGCTGAGGTACTGCGCCGCGCCACGGGTGTTGAGCAGTTGCTGGCGCAGGGCGTGCACCTGGGCGACCTCGGCTTTTTGCTGTTGGACAGTGGCGTGCATGCTGTCGAGTACCCGCTGGCGGTCGTTGAGCCACAACAGCATCGCCGCGATCAGCAACGCGCCGCACAACCACGGCAGGCTGCGCTGCAATTGCTTGCCGGCAGGCCGCGAACGCGGGCGTAACGGCGCGGGTAGCAGGTCGATACCCAGGCCCGCCACATCCACGCGGTGTGGGTACAGGCCGAGGGCGGCGCAGTCAGTGAGGACCTGGTCAAGGCGCTCGCGCAGGATCGCCACCACCCTCACCTCCAGGTGGCTGGGGGTGCGCCGCTCCTGGCGGGCGACGAAGTAGAGCTGCTCGGCGTTGAACGGGGTGTAGCGGTCCAGCTCATAGCCAACCACCTCCACGAGGTTGCGCGCGGCAGCCAGAGGCAGCTGCACGCTTTGCTGCAACACGGCGTCGGGGGCAAGCATCAGCACCTGGCGCGTATTGCCTGTGACCACCGGTGTCGTCAGCGGCCAGTGATGAACGTGCTCGGGCGGTTCCTGGAACGCCAGCCACTTCGGCACACAGCCGCGTAACTCCGTGAGCCACAAACGCCAGCCTTGTTGCAGTAGGCTGCCGCGCCAATAGCGGGCAATCGGTTCGAGTTGAATCATTCTTGCCACCGCACTACCCGATAGGGCTGTGCGCTGTCCTCCGCAGGGCTTAGTAAAAGGGTCAGTCGCAGGCGTGCCTGATAGCCGCCGGGGCGCTCGGCGCGGCTGTCGATCTCCACGACCTGGCCGGGGTCGACGCCCTCGGCGTCCTGGCGTGGCAGGTTCAACGCCTTGCGCATCAGGGGGCTGGCGAATGCCGGAGCGGGCCGGTCGAGGTCGCTCCACAAGGTGATTTGAGGCAGTAGTTGGCTGTAGAGCGCCGGGGTCATGCCGGGGAGTTGACGTACCTCTTCCAGCACCCGAAACGGCGGCAGGCCCTGATGGCGGCGAGTCTCAAGGGCCTTGACCAACTGCTGGGCCTGAACCGGTGTAGCGCCGCAGGCCAGGGCCAGGCGCGTGAGGTCTTGGGAGGCGGCGTTGACCAGGTACAGCTTGCCGCGCTCACTGCGCACACTGACCTGCAAGCGGGCGTCGTCGAAGGTCAGCGCAATAGAACGCCCGTCCGCCACCCACTGCCCTTGCGCCATGACCTGTGCGATACCGGCCTGGGCGGCCAACAGTGTCTGGGTGTGCTGGCGCAGCCACAGCGCCTGGCGACTTTGCAGTTGCACCCACCCGGCCAGGCCACCCAGCAATACGCTGAGCAAGGCCAGCACCCACAACACCAGCAACAGGGCCGCACCGCGTTGGCGCTTCATTCTTCGCTGCTCGCGCTGGACAGGTTCAGGCGCAGCGCAACCACCTGGGCGACCCATGGCACCGGCCCGTCGACGGAGGCGTCGATGCGCACCGCTGTAGGCAGGCGCCGGGGCCAGGGCCACGGGCTCAACCAGTCGGTGGGCTGGCCCAGTGGCGAGACACCGCGATAGCTGAACTGCAGCGCCTCGACGTCATGCAAAAGCACCTGCGGCTCATCGCGCTGCGCGTTGGCGTGGGAGGCCCTCTGCGAAAAAGCCACCTGCAGATCCTGCCCGACCCGTTGCAGGGTAAAGTGCTGGATACCCCCGCCCAATACACCGGGCAAGGTCGCCACAAACTGCAGACGTTCAGGCGTGCCGATAAAAAAACCTTCGGCCTGGCTGTCATCGTCAGTGAGCTTTAGCGGCAGCGCCTCGCTGATCGATGTGCGCAAAAACTGTTGGGCGGCGCGCATTTCATCCAGGCTGACGGTGTAGGCCTGGGCCTTGGCCACCGCCCGATTAGCCCCCAGCAACGCTGCGCTCACCAGCAGCAACAACACCGACAGCAAGCTGAGCACCACGAGTACTTCCAGCAACGTGAAGCCCTGCTCACGGCGCTTCACAGGCGCGCCTTCAAAGTGCTGAAGTGCGCCTGATGCGCGCCTTCACGCACGTTCAGGTCAAGACGAAACAGGTGCGGCTGTTGGCGGGTACTGGTCAATTGCCAATGGATACCCTCGAGTTCGCCTTGGCGGGTTCCCTCCGTCAGCGGGCCGGCGGCTTCCTGGTCCAGCACCGTGAGCGCGGCATGGCTGAGGCGGTCGCTGCGGGCCACCTGGGACAAGGCGCGCGCGCTTTGGCCGAAGGCAACCAGCAACACGCTGCTGCACACCGCCATCAACGTCAAGGCGGCGAGCATTTCCAGCAGGGTGAAACCGGCCTGGTGCTTCATGGCAGCGCCTTGGACTGCACACTGCCGGTAAGCCAGCCAATGTCGATGCGCCAACGCCGGCTGCCGTTGGCCAGCAGCAGGTTACCGCCTGTGGAACTGCCGTCGGGATAGAACACCACCGCGGGCCCAGCCTGCTCGGCACTGTGCAAGGTCACTTGCACCTGCGCTGGCCACTGCTGTGACGCACGCCCTGGAGCCTGGAACGAGCGGCCCTGGAGGTCGAACTGAGTGCGCGCCGCCTGGCCGCTGACGATGGCGCTCGCCCGCGTGGCGCGCAGCGCCTCGACCATCTGCGCGACCACCCGGCGCTCCTTGGCCACCTGCAGCCCTTGCCGTACACCCAGCCCCAACAACCCCGCCGCAATGCCGATCAATAGAATGACCACCAGCATCTCCAGCAGGGTAAAGCCTCGCTGGGCCACTGGCGGGTTATTCCCAGTTGCCCAGGTCGGCACTGTAGCCCTCACCGCCGGGTTGGCCGTCCTGGCCGTAGAAGATCAGGTCGAAGGCACCGTGCTCACCGGGGAAGCGATAGCCGAACCCGTGGCCGAACGGGTCTTTCAACTCCGAAGGCTTGGCGTAGGGGCCGGACCAGTTGGAAGCACTGGCCGGCTTGTCGAGCAGCTGTTGCAGGTTGTTGGGCGGCGCCCCCACGTCCAGGGCGTAGCTGTCGATCTTCATGCTCAAACTGGCCAATTGCGCCTTGCCCGCGCCGTACTTGCCCTTGTCCACATTGCCACCGACCTGGCGCACCACAATGGTCGCGACAATACCCAGCAGCACGATCACCGCCAGCATTTCCAAAAGGGTGAAGCCGCCTTGGCGGTGTCGGGTTTTCATCGGTTCTGCTCCTTGAAAGTTCATATATGGCTGGTGAGGCTCATCAGCGGCAGCATGATCGCGAGCATGATCACCGCCACCAGCACCGCCATGACCACGGTCAGGGTCGGCACCAGTGCCGCGAGCAAGCGTTCGATGGCGCGCTTGGCCTCGACGTCGAAAATGTCGGCGACCTTGAGCAGCATGCTGTCCAGTTCGCCGGCCTGTTCACCGACTTCAATCATGTGCAGCGCCAGCTCCGGTAGCAGCGGCTGGCGACCGAACGCATCGGCCAGGGTGCCGCCACCCTTGACCCGTTGCGCTGCCAGCGCCACTTGCGCCTGGAGCGCACGGTTGCTGCAGACTTGCCGGGCGATCACCAGCGCGGGCAGCAGCGCCACGCCGTTGCTGAGCAACGTGCCGAGGGTGCGGGTCAGGCGGGCGGCTTGCACCCGTTGCAATAGCGGGCCGATCACGCGGATGCTCAGCAGGTGACGGTCGTAACGCTCACGGCGAAGGGGGTCGCGCAGGCGCGCCGCCAGGATCCACCCACTGATCGACAACCCGGCCAGCACCACCAGGCCATAGGCGCCGAGGAACTCGCCGAGCGCCAGGATCACCTGGGTGATCAGAGGAATCGGTACGCCAAGGTCCTGAAAAATCGGCACGAATTGCGGCACCACATAGGCCAGCAACAGCGCCAGGGAACCCAGTACACCCACCACCAGGAACGCCGGGTAGATCAGCGCATTGATCACCTCGCCGCGCAGCAACTGGCTGCGCTCCAGGTAGTCGCTGAGCTGGCGCAGGGTGCCTTCCAGCGCCCCGCCGGCTTCACCGGCGCGCACCATGCTCAGGTACAGCGGGGAAAACGTGCCGCCCTCCTCCTCCAGCGCCGCCGACAACGGTTTGCCGGCCTTGACCTGGTCGCGGATACGCTCGATCAAGGCCCGCACCTGAGGATGGCGGGCTTGCTTGAGCAACAGGTTCAAAGCACGTTCGAGGGGCTGGCCGGCGCCCAATAACGTGGCCAACTGCTGGGTGAAACTCACCAGCGCTGCCCCCTTCAACTGCCCGCGCGCCTGGCGCAACAAGGGGCTGCTGGCTGTTTCGATGTGCAGCAGCAACCACCCGCGCTGATGCAAGACGGCGACAGCGGCCGCCTGGTCAATGGCCTGCAACGTGCCGTTCTGGGCCACGCCCTGGCTGTCCAGAGCGCGGAACTTGAACAGGCTCACGCGTCATCTCCACGGGTGACACGCAACACTTCTTCCAGGGAGGTGACACCGGCCAGGGCCTGGCGCAATCCGTCTTCATACAAGGTGCGCAAACCGGCGCGGCGGGCGGCGTGCTCGAGGCTGGCGGCGTCGGCGTGGCCCATCAGCAGGCCACGCAACTCGTCGTTCATTACCAACAACTCAGTGAGGGCACTGCGGCCGTGATAGTCACCGCGGTAAAGCAGGATGGGACGCTGCTCGGTCAGGCGATCCAGGCCGTGCTCCTTGATCAATTCCGCTGGGGCCTGGAAGGCAACCCGCGTGGCCGGGTCCAGGCGCCGCACCAGGCGCTGGGCGAGAATACCGCTGACGGTGGAGGCGATCAGGTAGCTTTCCACGCCCATGTCCAGTAAGCGCGTGATACTCGCTGCGGCGCTGTTGGTGTGCAGGGTCGAGAGGACCAGATGGCCAGTGAGTGAGGATTGGACGGCAATGCGGCAGGTTTCCAGATCGCGGATTTCGCCGATCATGATCACGTCCGGGTCCTGGCGCACGATGGCGCGCAGCGCTCCGGCAAAATCCAGGCCGATGGCGGGCTTGACCTGGATCTGGTTGATCCCTTCAAGCTGGTATTCCACCGGGTCTTCCACGGTGATGATCTTGCGTTCAGCCGTGTTGAGTTGCGACAGCGCGGTATAGAGCGTGGTGGTTTTGCCCGAGCCTGTGGGCCCGGTGACCAACAGGATGCCGTGGGGCCGCGCCAATAGATCCTGGAAGGCCGCCAGGCGCGGGCCATCAAAGCCCAGGCTGGGGAAATCGAATTGCACGGTTTGCCGGTCCAACAGGCGCATCACCACCGACTCGCCAAAGCTGGTGGGCACCGTGGACACCCGCAGGTCCAACGCTTTGCCCTGGATGCGCAGCATGATGCGCCCGTCCTGGGGCAGGCGTCGTTCGGCAATGTCCAGGCGCGCCATGATCTTCACCCGCGAGATCACCGCCGCCGACGAACTGGCAGGCGGTGCTTCGGCGTCGTGCAGCACGCCGTCGATGCGGTAGCGCACCTTGAGTTGGTTTTCGAAGGGTTCGATATGGATATCCGAGGCGCGCTGTTCCACCGCGCGCTGCAGGATCAGATTGACCAGGCGAATCACTGGCGCTTCGGAGGCCATGTCCTTGAGGTGTTCGATGTCCTCCAGCACGCCGCCCTGCTCATCGAGGTTTTCGATCAGGCTGCCCATGGCAGAACGGCCCTGGCCGTAATAGCGCTCGATCAGCGTGTCGACTTCATTACGCGAACCGACGGCCAGCCAGACCGGCACCCCACAGGCATACGCCAGGGCCTGGAACGGATACCACCGCGCCGGGTTGGCGGCCATTACGCGCAACCCGCCCTGATGCCAACCCATCGGTACGACCTGGTAATGACGCATAAAGCGCTCGGTGACCACGGGAAGCGGGTCGAGCAACGGCGGCGCCGCGTCGGCCAGCAGCAGTGGCGCATCCAGCAAATCGGCCCAGGCGCGAGCCAGTTCGACTTCGGACACCAGGCCCAGGCGCGTGAGTAAACAGAGCAAGTCGCCAGGCTCAGTGGATAAACGCTGGGCGCGTTCCAGATCAGCGATTTTGAGCCCGGCGTGCTGCATCAGCCACGCGCACACCTGGTCGGTGTGCGGGATCTGCATCTTGCAAGCATCGATGGGCGCTGACGACATCATTGAGGAATATCTAACGTTGCGAAAAGTATGGCTATTTAGAACTACCGAACAATGCCATTAGTTCGCCATAGCCCAGGCAGGCGTTAGCCGGGTGTATCGACTGGAAGTTATAGCCCTAGTTCCGGATAAGGGGGTAATTAAATACAAAACATTGCCAAATGCACTGATTTAGAGCGTTGACGGCCATTGGCCACTAGTTGCACTTAGCCATAATGAAGTTGTTCAGGTGCTCTCTCTTTCAATTAACTGACAGTGCAAAAGATTCAAGCGTTTAACTTCATCGTCGGTGGCTAATACGCCCAGACTTTGCAGGACGCGTGTGGCAGCGAGTACACCAATCTCCCACGCGGGTGGCTGGAGGGTGCTGAGGCTGGGCAGCAACATGTGGGCAAACGGGTAGTCGCCAAAACCCAATACGGCGCAGTCCCGGGGGATGTTCAGCCCGGCGCATTGACCGGCCAGCAAACCGCCGGCGGCGAGGTTGTCGTTGGCGAAGAAAATCGCGCCGGGCGTGACCGCCTGCCCCGTCAGCGCTTCCATGGCCTGCTTGCCCGCTTCACAAGACGCCGAACTTACAAATCTCCACGATGAACGACGTGTACCTTGTTGCCATCTGGATCACGCAAGTATGCGCCGTAGTAACCTTCACCATACTGCGTACGTAAGCCGGGCCTTCCTTCATCCGATCCGCCCGCATGAAGCCCGGCGGTATAGGCAACGTCTACCGCATCTGGAGAGGGAGCCGAGAAAGCGACCATGCTGCCATTCCCTGCCCTGGCTTCGTTGCGATCATAAGGGCTGTACACCCGCTACCCTCCTTTGTTTTTGATGCGTGGAATTCTATCGTGCCTCTCCAGGCAGAGGGTACACAGTCACCACTGGCGGCTGAAAGACAGATACTCGATCTGGCGACACTCCCACCTCCATAGGCGGAGTTCATTATTATTGCTGAATACTAGAGGAACTCATCTAAAGGGTTCGGCCGAACCATGGCTTCGATTCTCCGACTGTAGTGGTCAAGTTCAACCTCACGCTATACTGGACAGTGGAACAAAATAAAACCATATCTATCAAAAACTGCCTACCCTGTGTTTATTTAAGCCCCTAGAATAAACGCGCAGCCAGAATGGCAATGGCCAATAGCAGAATAACGGCGCCAAAAAATTTATTAATGTAGATCCCGATGGCCGGACGCTTTTTTATTTTCGTTGCAATTCCACCAGCCAGAAACATCAGAGGAATTTCAATCAAGAACATAATTAAGATTAGCTCAATGCCCAATATCAGCATCTGCATACCCGGCGCACCTGCTTCAACCTGAATAAACTGCGGGATAAATACCAATGTAAAGATGATGGCCTTAGGGTTCAGCACGTTGGTCAGTAATCCTTGCGAATAAAGTTCACTAAGGCTTTTCCGCTCACTGTTGCTTTGAAGGCTAATCGTGTTTTTGTTGTTAAAAATGCCAAGGCCTACCCACATGATATAGAGCGCGCCGCCGATGACAAAAAACTCATATAACACAGGCGAAGAAGCGATCAGTGCCGTAACGCCGGCAATCGCAAGACCGATGTGACACATCACCCCAGTGACAGCGCCCAATACCGTAATCAGCCCCGCTTTCGTTCCCTGGGTTATGGCATTAGACAATGCGCAAAGCATGTCGGCACCAGGGATCAACGTTAACGCAGCAGCCGAAATAGCAAATAAACCCAGCGTAGAAATATCGATGAACACGTTTTCATCTCCTCGTCAAAAAGGCACATAGTCGGCCCCTCTTAGTCGGCGAGATAGAACGATATTGCTCAAATGCGTCGGTTGCGATAGCTACATGGCGTGACGCCGTAAGTTGACTTAAATACCCTGCCCATGTGCGACTGATCGGCAAACCCGCAAGCGATAGCGATTTCCGCGATATCTCCGCCCCTGGAAAGCAATACCTTAGCCTGTTGCAATCTAAGCTGCCGCTGATAGCGATTCGGTGATAAACCGAATTTTGCCGAGAATTGACGACAAAGGTGGAACTTCGATATGCCGACCTCCCGTGCCAGTATATCCAGACGCACTTCCTGGGTTTTATGATCGTGCAGATACTCTTTTGCTCTTCGCAAGCTTGGCGTGATGTCGCTGGCCTCAGTTAATGACTGCCACGGAGAAAACACCTGGAGCAGCTCCGCCACACAGTCGCTCCATACCACTTCACGGTCAAAATGACTGGATTGCGTTTCAATCAGTACCGAAGCGGTTTCACACAACTTTCTGGCGAAAGCCGCATGTTCGATGTGCTTCCCCTTAATAGCCGGTAAATGCATTGCCATGTTTTCCGCTGCGCCGAGCAGCATCTCGTTGCTGGGATAAAACATAAAATAGTGGCAGCCCTCCTCACCCAGAGGTGTCCCGGCATGCATCTGCCCTGGCGAGATGATGCTAATTTGCCCACGGCAGACGATACCGTCGGAGTCTCCTTTGGCGCTGTTGTTATTGGCGCCACGCAGGACAACGCCAATCGACCAGGTATCATGCCAGTGCACGTCAAATCGATGGTCCGAAAAGTCCGCTATCAGCAACTCAAGACCGCCCAGCGCGTCAAAACGATGCATGAATGCCGAATTTCCCATTACATTTTTATCCGAACGATCGTTGCCACCGTTGGCCAAAATAACACACAACACGCAGCGTGAAAGCCCGCAGCTCAGCATTGAAAATGCTTCCGCAGCATCCTAAAAAAGGGGCCGCTGGGCCCCATTACATTATGTTCGCATTCGTTCCTTGTTAACTAGCATGCAGATTAATGTTTATTAATCACACCGTAGTTCAAAGGGTGCCAGTCATAGCCATCACCCTTTCTACTGATGTAGCCCAGGCCAGGGAAGGACAAATGGGCGCCCGCGACAAGCGCTCTTTGCTGTGCAAGGTCATCAAACAGCCTCTTGCGCTGCGCAACGGCGGCAGAGGCGTCAATATCATAGGCGATGGCGACATTAGGGTCAGGGAATTGCACGGAGGCGACGTGGATCATATCCCCCAATATCACCATCTTTTTCCCTTTGCTTTCGACGGCAAACACGCTGTGTCCTGGCGTGTGCCCGCGCGTTTCGATAGCCGAAATACCCTGCGTTAGTTCCTTTTCTCCCTCGAACGTCTTCAGTTTCCCCGCCATTTCATAAGGTTTCAATGAGGTGATCGCGGCATCAAAAAAGCGCTTATCTTTCTCTTCCGCCTGCCGTTTTGTTTCTTCATTAAGCCAAAAAGCGACTTCTTCTTTTTCCACTCTGACAATGGCGTTCGGGAAAGCGATTTTATCCTGCGCCACCAGCCCCCCCACATGATCGGGGTGCAAATGGGTTAAATAAATCTCATCCACCTGCTCCGCCTTATAGCCCGAAGCATTCAAATTTTTCATCATCTTGCCCAGCGTTTCACCATGCAGCGCGCCGGTGCCGACATCGACTAAAACTAACTTTTCTCCGGTGTTAATAAGATAGGCATTCACCGATGTCGGCAACGGTAACGATAGGTTATTGACCTCCATCGCCTTTTCAAGCTGCTTCAGCTGAGTATTGATCAATATTTTATCTGCGGGCATGGGACTTATTCCGTCAGACAACGCCGTCACTTCGAAATCGCCAAGCATTATCCTGTAGAAACCTGGATTTTCTATTTTAGAAAAAGGCGCCGCGGCGGTTGAAGCGGCAGAAAAAACGGCGAGAAACGTGCCAATGAGTATATTGCGACGCATAGAGAACCTCGTAGATTGAAGAAGGAAACACCTAAAAACTCTATGTAACAAGGGACATGAACTAAGAATATCCCTCCAATCACTTAGAACTCCTGCACTGTCGGCCTGATAACGATTTCACTCACGTCAACGTCCAAAGGCTGCTCGATCGCATACGCTATGGCACGCGCGATCGCATCGGCAGAAATTGCCTGGCTCTGGTAAAGCTCGCTAACGGCCTTCGAACTCTCCGCGTGCGAGCTGCCCATCCTCAGTTCGGTATCTATCAGGCCCGGAGAAATGATCGTGGTTCTGATCTTCCCGCCGACCTCATGGCGTAAACCTTCGGTTATAGCGCTTACTGCGAATTTTGTGCCGCTATAGACCGTCCCTCCGGGACTAAACACTTTCTTGCCGGCGATAGAGGAAATAGTGATGTAATGACCGAATTGCTGTTTTTCGAACAGTGGCAACGTCGCGGCGATGCCGTAAAGCACCCCTTTAACATTGATATCGATCATCCGCTCCCACTCATCAACCTTCACGGCATTGAGCGGAGCAATCGACATCAGCCCCGCGTTGTTGATCAATACATCGATCTTACCAAATTGCCTAACAGCCATAGCGATGATCGCTTCGACATCCTGGCGGTTCGTCACATCCGCCTGCAGCGCCAATGCAATCCCCCCGGCATCAACGATTTCCCGAACTAAATCGTCAAGACGAGCTTTTCTACGCGCTGCGACGACCACCTTGGCCCCCTTCGCCGCCAGATGCCTTGCGGTGGCTTCTCCAAGACCGCTGCTTGCGCCGGTGATCACAACGACTTTGCCTGAGATAGTGTTCATCTTACTTCCCTCATGTGTTTGTCTTTGGGAGTACTTTATCTACTGTTTAACATCAGTAAATGGGCGTATCGCAAACCGGCGTTTTAATACCTGGAATACATCCGATCAGCACAAACGACTTAGTCAGCTTAGCTTACGCTCACCACTGCCCTCTGATACCGGCGAAAACTCTCTCGCTAACGTCTCTGCATTACGTGCCAAGATGCCAACATCGACTCCAACAGCCACGAATGTAGCCCCCAACATAAGGCATCTTCGGGCAAAGTTAACATCGAGTGTCAAAATACCTGATGGTTTTCCAACTCGCTCCAGGCGCTTGATTGCATCTTCAATCGCATTAACAACCACAGCACAATTGGGCTCTCCGGGGAAACCAAGGCTGGCAGCAAGATCCGCTGGCCCAATAAATACGCCATCCACGCCTTCAATCAAGGCGATTTTTTCCAATCTTTCGAGAGACTCTGCCGTTTCTACTTGCACCAACAGACAAAGCTCCTCATGCGCACGCTTTGCATAATTGTCAACCCGACCAAACCGGGTCGCGCGCGTCAGGCCAGAAACACCTCGGATACCTGCAGGCGGATAATGCATTGCCGCGACAGCACGTTCAGCCTCTACCTCATCTTGGACGTAAGGAATCAACAAGGTCTGAGCACCAATATCCAGAAAACGCTTGATTAAAACCGGGTCATTGCTCGCAGGCCTGACAATCGGATTTACCTGGTAAGGCGCCAGCGTCTGCAATTGAGGAAGAACACTCAATACGTCAGAAGGTGAATGCTCTGTATCTAAAAGAAGCCAGTCAAACCCTGTTGCGGCAACAATCTCCGCCGCGTAACTTCCGGGCAGGCTGCACCATAATCCAATCTGTTTGCGTCTTTGCGCAATGGCATACTTGAAGTGATTGACCGGAATTTGCATGTGGCGCCTCTCTATTTAAATGATACGCCAATAGCCCCAAGTGGACCGAAATCCGCATGAATCACATCTCCTTTAGAAATATCGACTGGTCGCGTAAACGAACCGCAGAGCACAATCTGGCCCTTCTCCAGTTTCCCGCCAACGGCATGAAGTTTATTCACCAGCCATGCGATGCCAGCCGCCGGGTGCCCCATGATTGCGGCGGATACACCAGACTCTTCGATGATGCCATTCTTCGAAAGCGTGGCGCCTATCCACCGGATATCAACATCCATTGGACGAATTGTGCGCCCGCCAATGACTATCGCTCCGAAGGCGGCGTTGTCGGCAATAGTGTCGGTGATCGCCCGCGGCACCTCGGTCCGATAATCAATTATTTCCATCGCAGGTGTAACGAATTCGGTAGCACGCAAGACATCGTGAATTCGGGTGCCTGGCCCTTCAAGATCCTCGCCCATAATGAATGCCAGCTCAACTTCAAGACGTGGTTTCAAGAATTTAGCAGCGTCGATGCATGCACCATCGTTATAAAGAGCATCGTCAAGAATGCGGCCGTAGTCCGGCTCGGTCATGTTTGATGCCTGCTGCATAGCCCTGGATGTTAAACCGATCTTGTGCCCGATTACGCGGGCACCTTTAGCTATCCTGAAGTCCGCCCAAAGAGCTTGTATTTGATAGGCATCCTCGATTTCTATATGCGGGAAGCTCTTGCTCAATTGTGCAATTGGCTTTCGTTCAATCTCGGCGTGCATAAGTTGAACGGCGGCGCTTTGGCGTTCTATTTCGCTCAGCATGTTAATCTCCCATTCAAATTGAAAACACACTATCAAATGACAGTATTAATTGATTTTTTACTATTGGCTGTCCGTCGAATCGAATAAGGCGTGCCTCAATCTTCGCTCGCAATTTTTTGCAGAATTAGCGCCAAGAGGCCTGCAATAAATAGACACGCCGCCATCACTGCGAGACCCGCCGTGAAGTTTCCCGTTTCCTCTTTCAACCATCCCATAATCCACGGGCCTAAAAACCCGCCAAGAGTGCCAATCGAGTTGATTAGCGCGAGCCCGCCTGCCGCCGCAACACCTACGAGATAGCGCGACGGGATCGCCCAAAAAACGGCGCGGGCGGCGTTCACGCCTACCAATGCAATCGTCAACCCCACTAATGAAAATACAAACGACTGAGTGAGGAAAGAAACAAAGAACCCTAAGCCCGCGATCACGCAGGTGAGCATTACATTTTTGATCCGACGGCCATTCTTGTCGACGTAAGCAGCCCAGGCGATCATTACAACGACAGCACATAGATAGGGAATGGCAGTCAGGAAGCCGACAGCGACGTTCGAAAAATTCTCCTGCTTGATAATCTGTGGCAACCAGACTTGCACACCGTATGATCCGATAGAGAACCCCAGATATATACCGCTGAGTATCCAGACACGAATATCGGAAAGTACAGATCGCATATTGGTTGCGGGTTTTACACGCTGCTCGTTAGCTACCAGCCTGACTACGAGCTCCCGCTCATGGGGGTTGAGCCATGACGCTTTGCCGGGAGAGTCTGCCAGTAGTTTTGCGACGAAGAATCCAAGTACAACGCAAGGGAGTGACTCTATTAAAAACATCCACTTCCACCCCGCGAGACCCAATACACCATCAAGATTGAGCAACAAAGCGGAGACGGGTGCGCCTATAAAAGAAGACGCAGGGATAGCGATTAAAAACCAGCCAATGATTTGAGCACGGTATTTCGATGGAAACCAACATGACAAATAATATGCAACACCGGGAAAGAATCCAGCTTCGGCGACCCCCAGCATAAAGCGCAATATATAAAAACTCATTGGCCCTGATGCAAATACCATGGCGGCAGATACCAGCCCCCAGGATATCATTATCCTGGAGATCCACAGCCTGGCCCCTACGCGATAGAGAATTAGGTTACTGGGCACCTCAAAGAGACAATACCCCAAAAATAGAATGCCCGCGCCATAACCGAATTGAGATGACGTTAACCCGATATCTTCATTCATGGTTAATGCTGCGACTGAGATACTGGTGCGATCTATATAGTTGAAAACATAAGAAATCATGAGAATCGGAAGAAACCGCCACGCGATTTTTGCGAATAGTTTCTTTTCTATTTCATCAGTAACATTTTGCTGTGCAGGGGTGCTCACTTCTTGTATTAATGACATATTCCCTCCCGCTAAATGCTTGAATGCTGGCTTCTAGCATGTCTCCAGCACTACACCACACGAATCACCTTATTCAGAAAAGAAGCGCTCAGCATAGGTAACCTCGATGAAGCCGCGACTCTTGAACCAAGAGGCCAACTCATCATGTCGGGGATACCAGACATCCGGAAACTGCTTAAAATGGTGAAGTATTTTATTGAAGACCGACGCAATTAACGGACGCGCACCAAATTGACAATGAAGCGTCAGATTTATAAGTGAGCCGGGCTCGTGCCGATATAAATAATCAAATGTTTCTTGGTAGGCATTGAGATAATCCGATGGGCTCTGCCGTAATACACGATTGTCAGCGAAATCTGTATGGGGCAGCCCGACAATGGAGCCTTTGGGCGTTTCAACCATACGAGGAAGATCGGTATCATTGTAATCCCCATGCCAAAGAAACCCCTCCTGAGCCAAGAATTCTGCGGTTCGATCGGTTGCCGCGACCACAGGAGATAACCACCCTAATGGAGAATGCCCCAACTGCTCTTCAAATATTCGCTTACAGTCGCGAATGTTTTGCTCCTCTTCCGCAGGCTCCATATAAGCGTGAACTTTATCCTGCGTATATGAATGAGCTGCAATTTCATGGCCGTACTCCAGAACTGTCTTCATCGCCTCTGGGTACATTTCAATCGACTTGATGTTGGCGCAGACTGTCGCGTTGATCCCGTGTTCATGGAGGATTCGAACCAATCGCCAAATACCCTCTCTACCGCCGTATTGGGACCAGGTAACACCTGCGCGGTCATAAGTCCCCGGTTTGAGTGAGGTTGTCATTGGACCGTAAGGCGGCGCCTTTCCTTCAGACCAATTCTCAAGTAATACAGTAACGATGACTGCAATGCGATTTCCATCCGGCCACGCAAATGCTGTAGCTGACATATTTTCTCCGGTTACCTTGCCGCCCCGACAAAAGTACCGGGGGGGTTGTGTAAGGCGGCCGCGAAAACTGAGTGCAACACCTGACCTTTCCGGTACGGTGCTGCCCCTATGTCCTATTCCGAACTCAGCGTCGAAGAGCGCGCCATCATTCAACTCAGTCAAGCTCAAGGCTTCAGCC
>NZ_JAENSV010000027.1:0-73614 GCF_016613265.1 Pseudomonas sp. MF6751 | reverse complement strand
TCCGGCCAGCGTGGTTTAACGGGGCGCCTAAGATCAAAAGCAGATCAAGATCAAGAGCGGCTCGCTTCGCATCGTGGTTACCGTTGAGCTAACAGAGTTATGTAGATACCTATGCTGCGATGAGGCCACATCAGGCGCCGCGAGGCTTCCTGACCAACCGCAACCCCGCAATCACCACCGCAAACACCGCAAACGTCGTGTTGTACAGCGCCAGCGCCGGCAACCCGAACACCATCCCCAGCACCGCCAGGGCCCACCCCGTACGCCCAGGCACGAAAAACGCCAGCACCGAGGTGACCAATGCCGCCCACCCCAGCAGCTTGAAATGAATCATCAAACCCATGTTCGAACGCACCTGGCATTCCCAGCGGCTGGCCTCATCAGCGCAGATGCCAACCCATTGCCCATCCTCCATGAAGCCATAGCGTGCGGCATAACTGGCGGCCAGCCATAACGGCAGGGCAATAAGCAGCAGGATCAACGGCAAACGACGGGACATGGGGCACTCCGATAGGCAAAAACGGCGCCCAGCTTAATCCCACGGCGGCCGTTAGCAAGGTGTTCGCGCAGATATCTGTTCAACAATGCATGGCAAAGTGTATCGTCTCGCTACTATTACCCCGATTCCGACGTTTAATTCCGACTTTTCGTGCCGAGTGTTGGCACTTCGGTGACAAGGCGGTGGTCATAGCCTGCGAACTTCATTCAGCCCGTTCCTCTTAGGGATTAAGTCATGCTCCGTTCCTTGCGCTGTGCTGCCTTGCTGGGCAGCCTATTTTTGAGTGCGTCAGCACTGGCCGTCGATATCGACCAAGCCAGCTATGGCTACCCTTTGACCAACCCGTTCGAAGCGACCATCGCCACCACACCTCCCGATCTGCGGCCAACCCTGCCGACAGATGACGAGATCAACCAGTCCGACTACACCCTGACGATGCGCCCCGAGCGCGAGTTCAGCCTGCCGGACAATTTCTGGGCGGTGAAGAAACTCACCTACCGCATTGCCAAGCAGGACCGTGCTGCGCCTTTGATCTTCCTGATCGCCGGCACCGGCGCACGCTTTGACAGCAGCATCAACGAATACCTGAAAAAGCTGTATTACCAGGCCGGCTACCATGTGGTGCAGCTCTCCTCGCCAACCAGCTTCGACTTCATCAGCGCCGCTTCGCGCTTCGCCACCCCGGGCATCACCCAGGAAGACGCCGAAGACATGTACCGCGTGATGCAAGCCGTACGCGCGCAGAACGCCTCGTTGCCAGTGACCGACTTCTACCTCACCGGCTACAGCCTGGGCGCCCTGGATGCGGCGTTTGTCAGCAAGCTGGATGAGACCCGCCGCAGCTTCAACTTCAAGAAAGTGCTGCTGCTCAACCCGCCGGTCAACCTCTACACCTCGATCACCAACCTCGACAAGCTGGTACAGACCGAGGTCAAGGGCATCAACAACAGCACCACCTTCTATGAGCTGGTGCTGAGCAAACTGACGCGTTACTTCCAGCAAAAAGGCTACATCGACCTCAATGACGCGCTGCTCTACGACTTCCAGCAGTCCAAGCAGCACCTGAGCAACGAACAGATGGCCATGCTGATCGGCACCTCGTTCCGCTTCTCGGCCGCTGACATCGCCTTTACCTCGGACTTGATCAACCGCCGTGGCCTGATCATTCCGCCCAAGTACCCGATCACTGAAGGCACCAGCCTCACGCCGTTCCTCAAGCGTGCCCTGCAGTGTGACTTCGACTGCTACCTCACCGAACAAGTGATCCCGATGTGGCGCGCGCGTTCCGATGGCGGCAGCCTGCTGCAACTGATCGACCAGGTCAGCCTCTACGCCCTCAAGGACTACCTGCGCGACAGCCCGAAAATCGCCGTGATGCATAACGCCGACGACGTGATCCTCGGCCCTGGCGACCTGGGCTTCCTGCGTAAAACTTTCGGCGATCGCTTGACCGTCTACCCGCTGGGCGGCCACTGCGGCAACCTCAATTACCGCGTCAACGCCGACGCCATGCTGGAGTTCTTCCGTGGCTAAATATCTTCTGCTGCTCGCCGCACTGATGTGCGCAGGCGTGGCCAATGCCGACAACAGCAAGGCCCAAGAACCCGTCAAGGTCGATGCCGACGGCTTCAAGGAGCCGCTGACCAAGCTCAAGTTCAACCCAGGCTTGGACCAGCGTGAGTTCGAGCGCTCCACGCTCACCGCGCTCAACGTCTACGACCCACTGGAGTCGTGGAACCGCCGCGTATACCACTTCAACTATCGCTTCGACCAGTGGGTGTTCCTGCCGGTAGTAAACGGTTACCGCTACGTCACGCCGAGCTTCCTGCGCACCGGCGTGAGCAACTTCTTCAACAATTTGGGCGATGTGCCCAACCTGATGAACAGCTTGTTGCAACTCAAGGGCCACCGCTCCCTGGAAACCACCGGGCGCCTGCTGGTCAACACCACCATTGGCATCGCCGGCCTGTGGGACCCGGCCACCGCCATGGGCCTGCCGCGCCAGAGCGAAGACTTCGGCCAGACCCTGGGCTTCTACGGTGTACCGGGTGGCGCTTATGTGATGCTGCCGATCTTCGGACCGTCGAACCTGCGTGACACCGGCGGCCTGCTGGTGGACTACAGCGCCGAATCGCAGATCAACTTCCTCAACGTATCCGAAGTCAGCTCCAACCATCCGGAAGTCTGGGCCCTGCGCGCCGTGGACAAGCGCTACCAGACCAGCTTCCGCTACGGCCAGATGAACTCGCCGTTCGAGTATGAGAAGGTGCGGTATATCTACACCGAATCGCGCAAGTTGCAGATTGCCGAGTAAACCGCAGCGACAAAAAAGGCCATTCGATTGAATGGCCTTTTTTATGCCTGCCGTTTCACCCTCGCAGCGCTTTCCAGCCCTTGCCCACCACGCTGACCACTGCCAGAACAACGGCGCCGGCGATGATCCCCGCCACCGCATTGAGCAGCGTCGGCATCAGCCACGCGAATGCGCCGGTGCTCTGGCTCACGGTTTCGACCCAGTGATGCACCACGGGCACGCCATGGGTGAGGATGCCGCCACCGACCATGAACATCGCCGCCGTGCCGATCACTGACAGGCTCTTCATCATGTAGGGGGCCGCACTCAGAATCGCGCCGCCAATACTGCGCGCCACCTGGCCCGGCTTCTGCGTCAGCCACAGCCCCAGGTCGTCGAGCTTGACGATACCGGCCACCAATCCATATACGCCGATGGTCATGACAATGGCGATACCCGACAGCACGATCACCTGCTGCGTGAGCTGCGCGTCGGCGACGATGCCGAGGGTGATGGCAATGATTTCGGCGGAAAGAATAAAGTCGGTACGGATCGCGCCCTTGATCTTGTCTTTCTCGAACGCCACCAGATCGGTTGCCGGGTCGGCCACCGCTTCAGCCAACTGTGCGTGTTCGGCTTGATCTTCAGCCTTGCTGTGCAGGAATTTATGCGCGAGTTTTTCGAAGCCCTCGAAACACAGGTAGGCGCCGCCGAGCATCAACAGCGGTATCACCGCCCAGGGTGCAAAGGCGCTGATCAACAGGGCCGTCGGCACCAGGATCAGCTTGTTGATAAACGAGCCCTTGGCCACCGCCCACACCACCGGGATTTCTCGCTCGGCGCGCACGCCGGAGACCTGCTGGGCGTTAAGTGCAAGGTCATCGCCCAGCACGCCCGATGTCTTCTTGGCGGCCATTTTTGTCATCAGCGCGACGTCATCGAGTACCGCCGCGATATCGTCAATCAACACCAACAAGCTGCTTCCTGCCATGAACCGGACTTCCGTTAGAGAGAGATGGCGCGAGCATAGCGCGGCGCAAGGCGTTGCGGGCAGATTGTTGAGGCTTGCAGATGGCCGGTGCTACCATGCGCAACCGCCTGTCATGGCAAGGAAACGTCTGGTTTATGAGCAGCATTCGCGAGCGCAACAAAGAAAAAATCCTGCGGGCGGCGAGCGAGGAGTTTGCCGACAAGGGCTTCGCCGCGACCAAAACCAGCGACATCGCCGCCAAGGCCGGGCTGCCCAAGCCCAACGTCTATTACTACTTCAAGTCCAAGGACAACCTTTACCGCGAAGTGCTCGAAAGCATTATCGAGCCGATCCTGGCCGCCTCCACGCCGTTCAACCCCGAAGGCGAGCCCAAGGAAGTATTGAGCAACTACATCCGCTCCAAAATCCGCATCTCCCGCGACCTGCCGTTCGCTTCCAAGGTGTTCGCCAGCGAAATCATGCACGGCGCCCCACACCTGAGCGCCGACCAGGTTGAACAGCTCAATGCTCAGGCCAAGCACAATATCGATTGCATCCAGAGCTGGGTTGACCGTGACCTGATCGCAGCGATCGACCCCAACCACCTGATGTTCAGCATCTGGGCAGCCACCCAGACCTATGCCGATTTCGACTGGCAGATCTCGGCGGTGACTGGCAAGGCCAAGCTGGATGAGGCCGATTATGAGGCGGCGGCGCAGACGATTATTCGGTTGGTGCTCAAGGGGTGTGAGCCGGATTGATAGACCGCGGCGAGGCTATCGCAGGCAAGCCAGCTTCCACCCGGATTTGCGCCGGACACAAAATGTAAAATGGTCACAATCCCCTGTGGGAGCGGGCTTGCCCGCGATAGCGCCCATCCAGACACATCCTGCTAAAAGCCCGCCGATCAGCCTTCGCCCCTCAGTCTAGCCTCTCAGAACACCATCTGAAGAGAGGCCACGGAATGCCTGATTTACCTGCTTCAAAACGCCTGCGCATCGGCCGCTATAACGAGTCCAACCGCATTTACCTGCTCACCACCAACACCCTTGAACGCGAGCCCATCTTCAGCGACTTCAGACTCGGCCGCCTGGTCGTACAACAATTCAGGATCGCCCAATATAAAGGGCTCGCAACATCATTGGCCTGGGTGGTAATGCCTGATCATTTCCATTGGCTTGTTTCTCTGGAGAAAGGTTCGCTTGCCGACTTGATGCGACAAGTTAAATCCAAGAGCACCCGAGTGGTGAATGCGGTGGCTGGTCGCCAAGGTCGCCTCTGGCAACCGGGCTTTCATGACCATGCCGTGCGTCGAGAGGAAAGCCTTGAGGGGATTGCACGTTACATCGTAGCCAATCCACTCAGGGCCGGGCTGGTAAAGAAGTTTGGTGACTATCCGCTGTGGGATGCCATTTGGGTTTGACTGGAGACCGAGTCGACTGCATCGCAGGCAAGCCAGCTCCCACACTGATTGCACTCACACAGTTGAATTTGTGAACACCGCCAATGTGGGAGCTGGCTTGCCTGCGATAGCTTACTCACAGTCAGAACAAATCAAGCCGACACCCCCGCATCCGCCATCAACCCCACTCCCTCTATCGCCGTGATCGCACACTGCTCGTCAATATCGGACGTGTCCCCGCTGATCCCGATCGCGCCCAGCACCATGCCGCTCTGATCCCGAATCAACACCCCACCCGGCGCCGGCACGACGCTGCCCTGCCCCAGGCTGTTCAACGCCGCGATAAACGCCGGGCGCTGTTGGGCGTCCAGTGCCAGCAAACGTGAACCCTTGCCCAGGGCAATGGCGCCCCAGGCCTTGCCGATGGCGATTTGCGGGCGTAGCAGGCTGGCGCCGTCTTCGCGTTGCAGGGTGACCAGGTGGCCGCCGCTGTCGAGCACGGCGATGGTCAGTGGCGCAGCCGAAATGGTGCGGCCTGCAGTAAGGGCCTGGGTGGCCAGTTGGGTGGCGAGTTTCAAGGTTAAAGCGCTCATAGGTGCCGTCCTTATCTTGTTATGGGTAATGCGGTGAGGTCTGTTTGATCAGATGCTCGATCACACAAATAGAACACAATGATGTTTATTTTTGTATACAATATTTTTCAACAAAGGCTCCATACGTCGAAAAAAGCGCTTCCGACGAACGCAAAGGTCAGTTTACGAAAGGCATTGACCAACGCCGCTCGCCGTGAATACACTTTGGATAGACACCACTTGTATACAATTACAAAACGCAAGAGGCACCAAAACCATGAGCAAAATGAGAGCAATCGAAGCCGCCGTCCTGGTGATGCGCCGTGAAGGTGTGGATACCGCCTTCGGTATCCCAGGCGCCGCGATCAACCCGCTGTATTCGGCCTTGCAGAAGGTGGGTGGCATCGATCACGTCCTTGCTCGCCACGTTGAAGGCGCCTCGCACATGGCCGAGGGCTACACCCGTACCAAGGCCGGCAACATCGGCGTGTGCATCGGCACGTCGGGCCCGGCGGGTACCGACATGGTCACCGGCCTGTACAGCGCCTCGGCCGACTCGATCCCGATCCTGTGCATTACCGGCCAAGCCCCCCGCGCCCGGATGCACAAGGAAGACTTCCAGGCCGTTGACATCACCAGCATCGTCAAGCCGGTGACCAAGTGGGCAACCACGGTGCTGGAACCCGGCCAAGTGCCTTACGCGTTCCAGAAAGCCTTCTATGAAATGCGCTCCGGCCGCCCCGGCCCGGTGTTGATCGACCTGCCGTTCGACGTACAGATGGCCGAGATCGAATTCGACATCGACGCCTACCAGCCGCTGCCCCTGGCCAAGCCGCTGGCGACCCGTGTGCAAGTGGAAAAAGCCCTGGCTCTGCTCGACGCAGCCGAACGCCCATTGCTGGTGAGCGGTGGCGGCGTGATCAACGCCGACGCCAGCGAGCTGCTGGTGGAGTTCGCTGAGCTGACCGGCATCCCGGTGATCCCGACCCTGATGGGTTGGGGCACCATTGCGGACGACCACCCGCTGATGGTGGGCATGGTCGGCCTGCAAACCTCGCACCGCTACGGCAACGCGACGATGCTCAAGTCGGACGTGGTACTGGGCATCGGCAACCGCTGGGCCAACCGTCACACCGGTTCGGTAGAGGTGTACACCGAAGGCCGTAAATTCATTCATGTCGACATCGAACCGACCCAGATTGGCCGCGTGTTCACGCCGGACCTGGGCATCGTTTCCGACGCCGGCTCCGCGCTGACGATGTTCATTGAAGTGGCCCGCGAGTGGAAAGCCGCCGGCAAGCTCAAGGACCGCAGCGCCTGGTTGCATGACTGCCAACAACGCAAGGCCACCCTGCATCGCAAGACTCACTTCGACAACGTGCCGGTCAAGCCGCAACGCGTTTACGAAGAGATGAACCAGGTGTTCGGCAAAGACACCTGCTACGTCAGCACCATCGGTCTGTCGCAGATTGCCGGCGCGCAATTCTTGCATGTGTACAAGCCCCGCCACTGGATCAACTGCGGTCAGGCTGGCCCACTGGGCTGGACCATTCCCGCGGCGCTGGGCGTGGTCAAGGCCGACCCGAGCCGCAAAGTGGTGGCCTTGTCGGGCGACTATGACTTCCAGTTCATGATCGAAGAACTGGCGGTGGGCGCACAGTTCAAGCTGCCGTACATCCATGTGGTAGTGAACAACTCTTACCTGGGCCTGATCCGCCAGGCCCAGCGTGGGTTCGAGATGGACTACTGCGTGCAGCTGTCCTTCGACAACCTCAACGCCCCCGAACTCAACGGCTATGGCGTCGACCATGTGGCGGTTGCCGAGGGCTTGGGCTGCAAGGCCCTGCGTGTGTTCGAGCCAGGCCAGATCCAACCAGCCTTGCGCCGCGCCCAAGAGATGATCGAAGAATTCAAGGTGCCGGTGATCGTTGAGATTATTCTGGAACGGGTGACCAATATTTCCATGGGCACCGAGATCAACGCCGTCAATGAATTCGAAGACCTGGCCCTGGTCGGCAACGATGCGCCGACTGCCATTTCCCTGCTCGATTAAGGAGACCCCTATGCCGCGCTTTGCTGCCAACCTGTCCATGTTGTTTACCGAACAGGATTTCCTTGCCCGCTTCAAAGCGGCTGCCGATGCCGGTTTCCAGGGCGTGGAGTACCTGTTCCCGTATGAATTCAGCTCTGCCGACATCAAGGCGCAGTTGGACGCCAACGGCCTGACCCAGGTGTTGTTCAACCTGCCTGCCGGTGACTGGGCCAAGGGCGAGCGCGGCCTGGCTTGCCACCCGGACCGGGTCGAGGAGTTCCGTGCCGGGGTCAAACTGGCGATCGCCTATGCCCAGGTCTTGGGCAACACCCAGGTCAACTGCCTGGCAGGTATCCGGCCCCAGGGCGTTGATGACGAGACCGTGGAAAAGACCTTTGTCGCCAACCTCAAGTACGCCGCCGAGAAGCTGCAGGCCGCGGGTATCAAGCTGGTGATGGAGATGATCAACACCCGCGACATTCCCGGCTTCTACCTCAACAACACGGCGCAGGCCCTGTCGATTCGCGAGCAAGTGGGCAGCGCCAATCTGTTCCTGCAATACGACATCTACCACATGCAAATCATGGAAGGCGACCTGGCGCGGACCATGGCGGCGCACCTGGGCGAGATCAACCACATTCAACTGGCGGATAACCCTGGGCGCAACGAACCAGGTACCGGTGAGATCAACTACCGCTTCCTGTTCGAGCATCTGGACCGCATTGGTTACGCGGGTTGGGTCGGCTGTGAATACAAGCCGTTGACCACTACCGAGGCGGGCTTGGGTTGGCTCAAAACCCACAACGCCATCTGACAACTGACACAACACAAAACAATGTGGGAGCTGGCTTGCCTGCGATGCGGACACCTCGGTGTATCAGGCATACGGGGGTGATGCCATCGCAGGCAAGCCAGCTCCCACATGAAAAGAGGATTTTGATCATGGCTAAAATCGGATTTATCGGCACCGGCATCATGGGCCAACCCATGGCCGCCAACCTGCAGAAAGCAGGCCATCAACTGTTTCTCTCCGAACATCACGGCAAGGCTCCGGCTGAACTGATCAGCGCCGGCGCCGTGGCGCTGGCCAACCCGCAACAAGTGGCCCAGGAAGCCGAGTTCATCATTGTCATGGTGCCCGACACCCCTCAAGTCGATGACGTGCTGTTTCGCGCCGACGGCGTGGCTGCGGGCCTGTCGCCGAACAAGGTGGTGATCGACATGAGCTCGATCTCCCCTACTGCCACCAAAGCATTCGCCGCCAAGGTCAACCAGGCCGGCGCGCAGTACCTGGACGCCCCGGTGTCCGGTGGCGAAGTCGGTGCCAAGGCCGGCACCTTGAGCATTATGGTCGGTGGCGAACCGCAGACGTTCGAACGCGCGCTGCCGCTGTTCCAGAGCATGGGCAAAAACATCACCCTGGTAGGCGGCAATGGCGATGGCCAGACCGCCAAGGTGGCCAACCAGATCATCGTCGCGCTGAACATCCAGGCGGTGGCCGAAGCGTTGTTGTTCGCCTCCAAAAACGGCGCCGACCCGGCCAAGGTGCGGGAAGCGCTGATGGGTGGCTTTGCATCGTCCAAGATCCTGGAAGTGCACGGCGAGCGCATGATCAAGGGCACCTTCGATCCGGGCTTCCGTATCAACCTGCACCAGAAGGACCTGAACCTGGCCCTGGCCGGCGCCAAGGAACTGGGGATCAACCTGCCGAACACCGCCGGCACCCAGCAAGTGTTCAGCACCTGCACGGCAATTGGCGGCGGCAACTGGGACCACTCGGCGCTGATCAAGGGCCTGGAGCATATGGCGAACTTCTCGATTCGCGATAAATAACCCAGCTTGAAATGCACTCCAGTGTGGGAGCTGGCTTGCCTGCTCCCACCTTTGAATGTGCTGCACCTCTAATAACAAGAATCCCCCGGGAGCCCGCTTATGTCGGTCGATCCGCAACACCTGCTTCGCGAGCTGTTTGCCACAGCCATCGATGCCGCCCACCCCCGGCAAGTCCTTGAACCCTACCTGCCTGCCGACCGCAGTGGCCGTGTGATCGTGATCGGCGCCGGTAAAGCCGCGGCCGCCATGGCATTGGTCGTCGAAGATTGTTGGCAGGGCGAAGTCTCGGGCCTGGTGGTCACCCGCTATGGCCATGGCGCGCCATGCAAAAAAATCGAAGTGGTCGAAGCCGCCCACCCGGTTCCGGATGCGGCCGGCCTGGCCGTGGCCCAGCGCGTGCTGGAACTGATCAGCCATCTGGGTGAAGACGACCGTGTGATCTTCCTGCTCTCCGGCGGTGGCTCGGCATTACTCGCCCTGCCCGCCGAGGGCATCACCCTGGCGGACAAACAGGCCATCAACAAAGCCCTGCTTAAATCCGGCGCCACCATTGGCGAGATGAATTGCGTGCGCAAGCACCTCTCGGCCATCAAGGGCGGGCGCTTGGCCAAGGCCGCGTGGCCAGCCACGGTGTACACCTACGCGATCTCCGATGTACCGGGCGACCAGGCCACGGTGATCGCCTCGGGCCCGACGGTCGGCGACCCGAGCACCTCGCAACAGGCCCTGGCGATCCTCAAGCGTTACCACATTGACGCCCCCGCTTCGGTGCGCAGTTGGTTACAGAACCCGGCCTCGGAAACCGTCAAGCCCGGCGACCCGGTGCTTGCCCGCAGCCACTTCCAATTGATCGCCCGCCCGCAGCAATCCCTGGAAGCGGTCGCAGTAAAAGTGCGCCAGGCCGGTTTCAGCCCGCTGATCCTCGGCGACCTTGAAGGCGAAGCGCGCGATGTGGCCAAGGTACACGCCGGCATCGCCCGGCAGATCGTGCAGCACGGCCAGCCACTGGCGGCACCGTGCGTGATCCTTTCGGGGGGCGAAACCACCGTCACCGTACGCGGCAACGGCCGTGGCGGGCGCAATGCGGAATTCCTGCTCAGCCTCACCGACAGCCTCAAGGGCCTGCCCGGCGTGTACGCCCTGGCCGGCGATACCGATGGCATCGACGGTTCAGAAGACAACGCCGGCGCGATCATGAGCCCCTGCAGCTACCGCCGTGCCGAAGCCCTGGGCCTGTCGGCCAGTGATGAGCTGGACAACAACAACGGCTACGGCTATTTCGCCGCCCTGGGCGACTTGATCGTCACCGAGCCGACACGCACCAACGTCAACGACTTCCGCGCCATCCTGATCCTTGAGACTGCCAACCATGACGCCTGACAAGAAGGTCAAAATCCTCGCCACCCTGGGCCCGGCCACCGACGGTATCGACGACATCCGCGAGCTGGTGCAGGCCGGGGTAAATATCTTCCGTCTCAACTTCAGCCATGGCGACCACGCCGACCATGCCCAGCGCTACCAGTGGATTCGCCAGGTCGAGCGCCAGCTCAACTACCCGCTCGGTATCCTCATGGACCTGCAAGGGCCGAAGCTGCGGGTGGGACGCTTTGCCGAAGGCAAGGTGCAGCTCGTACGCGGCCAGGCCCTGCGCCTGGACCTGGATGAAACCCTGGGCGACCAACGCCGGGTCAACCTGCCCCACCCGGAAATCATCGCGGCCCTGGAGCCGGGCATGGAACTGCTGCTCGACGACGGCAAGCTGCGCCTGCGCGTAATCACCAAGCATGCCGATGCCATCGACACCACCGTGCTCAATGGCGGCGAACTGTCTGACCGCAAAGGTGTGAACGTCCCACAAGCGCTGTTGGAACTGAGCCCGCTCACCACCAAGGACCGCCGCGACCTGAGCTTCGGCCTGGAGCTGGGTGTGGACTGGGTGGCGCTGTCGTTTGTGCAGCGCCCGGAAGACATCCGCGAAGCCCGCGAGCTGATCGGCGATAAAGCATTTTTGATGGCCAAGATCGAAAAGCCTTCGGCGGTGCAACGGTTGCGTGAAATCGCCGAACTGAGTGACGCGATCATGGTGGCCCGGGGTGATTTGGGCGTGGAAGTGCCGGCCGAGAGCGTGCCGCAGATCCAGAAAGACATCATCAGCACCTGCCGCCAACTGGGTAAGCCGGTGGTGGTGGCCACGCAGATGCTCGAATCCATGCGTTTCTCGCCGGCACCCACCCGCGCCGAAGTCACCGATGTCGCCAACGCGGTGGCCGAAGGTGCAGATGCGGTGATGCTGTCGGCCGAAACCGCCTCGGGCGAGTACCCGCTGGAAGCGGTGCAGATGATGAGCAAGATCATCCGCCAGGTGGAAAACGGCCCGGACTACCAGGCACAGCTGGATGTCAGCCGGCCCAAGGCAGATGCCACGGTGTCGGACGCCATCAGCTGCGCGATCCGCCGCATCAGCAGCATCCTGCCGGTGGCGGTGCTGGTGAACTACAGCGAGTCCGGCAGTTCCAGCTTGCGCGCGGCGCGGGAACGGCCCGTGGCGCCGATTCTCAACCTCACGCCCAACCTGTCCACGGCGCGACGCCTGAGCGTGGCGTGGGGCGTGCACTCGGTGGTCAATGATCGGCTGCGCCAGGTGGATGAGGTGTGCTCCACCGCGCTGGAAATTGCCCAGGCCCAGGGCATGGCGCAGCGTGGCGATACCTTGGTGATTACCGCAGGGGTGCCGTTCGGGCAGCCGGGGTCCACCAATTCGCTGCGTATAGAGACGCTGATTTAGCGCCTGTCAGGGCCTCATCGCGGGCAAGCCCGGCTCCCACATTTGATCGAGTTTGCATGTCGAACATCAATCAAATGTGGGAGCTGGCTTGCCTGCGATGAGGGCAACTCGGTCTTATTGACTCAACCCAAATGCACAACCCAACCTGCCCCGACTGGGCCGAAGCCCTGCTCAACGGCTTCAGCCAAATCTTCCTGCAGCGCCACCCGCTGTGCGGCCTGCTGTGCCTGCTGGCGATCCTGATCGGCGCCCCGGCCTTGCTTGGCGGTGCCTTGCTGGGGGGCGTCGCAGGGTTGCTCACGGCCCAGCGCCGGGGGTATCCCAAGGCCGAGCGCCAGGCCGGGCTGTATAGCTACAACGGCGTACTGCTGGGGCTGTTGATCAGCCAGCACTTTGCCTGGTCGGCGCTGGTGCCGCCGCTGATCCTGGCGTGCGGCGGCTTGAGTGCCATCCTCACTCGGCACTGGTTGAAACACGCGACCCAACCCCTGGATTTGCCAGCGTACACCGCGCCCTTTGTTGGCCTGGGCTGGTTGCTGCTCGGCCAGGCCCCGGAGAACACCCTTGCGCTGAGCGAGCCCGACACTGTCGCTGTACTAGCCGCACCCTTCACCGGCCTTGGGCAAATCATGCTGCTGGACCAGCCCCTGGCGGGTGTGCTGATCGCCCTGGGCTTGCTGCTGGCCGACCGTCGCGCCGTCGCGTGGGCCTTGGGCGGCGCCACTCTCGGCATGCTGGCCGGCCTGTGGTTGAACGACCCCACTGGCGCCCTGCTCGGCCTGCATAGCTATAACCCCGCGCTGGCCGCGCTGGCCCTGTGCTCGTCGCGTCGCCAGCCTTGGTTGCCACTGCTGGGTATCGGCCTGGCCATCCTGCTCACCCCAGGCTTTGGCGGCCTGCACCTGCCCGCGCTGACCGCGCCATTTATTCTCGCGTGCTGGCTGGTGCGCGCCGGTCAGCGAATGCTGCACAAGCCTCACATGGACAGCCCGTTCGAATCGCCCTAGGCTTGCTCGATATTCGTTTCAGGCAGGGTTTATGGACAGCAACAACGACTGGCGCCAGCGCCTCTACATCATGGTGTTCCAAAGCGACACCGTCGCCGGGCGGCGCTTTGACGGCATCCTGCTGCTGATCATCCTCGCCAGCCTGGTGATCGTGATGCTCGACAGCATCGACACAATCCATCAGAACTACGCCGACGTGCTGGCCTATATCGAGTGGGGCTTCACGCTGATCTTCGCCATCGAGTACGGCCTGCGCCTGTATTGCTCGCCCAAGCCGCTGCGCTATGCCTTCAGTTTTTATGGCTTGGTGGACCTGCTCGCCATCGTCCCCGGCATCCTCGCGCTGTACTACAGCGACGCCCAGTATCTGCTGATCATCCGCATCATCCGGATGCTGCGCATCTTCCGCGTGCTCAAGCTCAGCCCGTATCTCAAGCAGGCCAACTACCTGATGGCGGCGCTGCGCGGCAGCAAGCAGAAAATCGTGGTGTTCCTGGTCAGCGTGTGCACCCTGGTGACGGTGTTCGGCACCTTGATGTACGTGATCGAAGGCCCGGAACATGGCTTTACCAGTATTCCCAAGGGCATCTACTGGGCGATCGTCACCCTGACCACCGTGGGCTTCGGCGATATCGTGCCCAAGACGCCCCTGGGCCAGGTGATTTCATCGCTGGTGATGATCACCGGTTACTCGATCATCGCCGTGCCGACGGGTATTTTTACCGCTGAACTGGCCAGTGCCATGCGCGGCGAACAGCTGCATACCGACTGCCCAGTGTGCAAGAAGGACAGCCATGAACCCAACGCCGCGTTTTGCGCGCGCTGTGGCAGCAATCTGTTTCGCAAACTGGAATAAGCAAAGTTCGTTTTAATCTTTAAAGCTCTATGCAGGCCCGGCTATAGTCGCTGGCAAATTGCCTCCCCTCTTCTCGAACAACAAGGAATGAGCAGTGAAAAAAATCCTCAGCGCCTCTCTACTGGCCGCCGGCCTAGCCTTGGCGGGCTCCGCCCAGGCAGCGACCACCCTGCTCAACGTCTCCTACGACGTGATGCGCGACTTCTACAAGGACTACAACGCCGCTTTCCAGAAGCACTGGGCAGCCGAGCATCCGGACGACAAGCTGACGTTGCAGATGTCCTTCGGCGGCTCCAGCAAACAGGCGCGGTCGGTGATCGACGGCCTGTCCGCCGACGTGATCACGATGAACATGGCTACCGATATCAATGCCCTGGTCGACAACGGCAAGCTGGTGCCGGACAACTGGGTGACACGCCTGCCGAACAACAGTGCGCCATTCACCTCAGCCACGGTGTTTATTGTGCGCAAAGGTAACCCCAAGGCCCTGAAGGACTGGCCCGACCTGCTCAAGGACGGCGTGCAGGTAATCGTGCCCAACCCTAAGACCTCGGGTAACGGCCGCTACACCTATCTGTCGGCCTGGGGTTACGTGCTGAAGAACGGCGGCGATGAAGAAAAGGCCAAGACCTTCGTTGGCAAGTTGTTCAAGCAAGCGCCAGTGCTGGACACCGGTGGCCGCGCCGCCACCACCACCTTCATGACCAACCAGATTGGCGACGTGCTGGTGACCTTTGAAAACGAAGCAGAAATGATCGCCCGCGAGTTTGGCCGTGATCAGTTCGAAGTGGTCTATCCAAGCGTTTCCGCCGAAGCCGAACCGCCGGTGTCGGTGGTGGATAAAGTGGTCGAGAAAAAAGGCAGCCGCGCCGTGGCCGAGGACTACCTCAAGTATCTGTGGTCGCCCGAAGGCCAGGAAATTGCGGCCAACAACTACCTGCGCCCCCGGGACCCGAAGGTGCTGGCCAAGTACACCGACCGGTTCCCGAAGGTGGACTTCCTGTCGGTGGAGAAGACCTTCGGCGACTGGCGCACAGTGCAAAAGACCCATTTCAATGATGGCGGGGTGTTTGACCAGATCTACTCTGGCCAATAACCCATCTGACTGAATCAACTCGGTCAAACCTGTGGGAGCTGGCTTGCCTGCGAAAGCGCTCTATCAGTCATATTTCTGGTGACTGGTGCACCGCCATCGCAGGCAAGCCAGCTCCCACTTTTTTGCGTAGGGCAGATGTGTCTGAATGTATCATCAGCCGGCATAAGTGATATCACCACAAGCAGCCTACTCACTTGAGAGCCTTGCCTTTACTCTCTCACGCCATCGTCCTTCGCCTTTATGAGTACACCATGAACGCAACCTCTCACGCTGCAGGCACCATGACCCGGGGCATGGTCATGCTGTTCGCGTTTTGCTGCGGCGCCATCGTCGCCAACATCTACTACGCGCAACCGATCATCGAGCTGATTGCCCCAGACATTGGCCTGACGCCGGCAATGGCCAGCCTGATCGTGTCCCTCACGCAAATCGGCTATGCCCTGGGCCTGTTTTTCCTGGTGCCTCTGGGCGACCTGCTGGAAAACCGCAAGCTGATGATCGCCACCACCGTCGTGGCGATCGCCAGCCTGTTGGGTGCGGCGTTTATCGAACAGCCGAATCTGTTCTTGCTGGTGTCGCTGCTGATCGGTTTCAGTTCCGTCTCGGTGCAGATCCTGATTCCGCTGGCCGCACACCTGGCGCCGGCCGAATCCCGCGGCCGGGTGGTTGGCAGCATCATGGGCGGCCTGTTGCTGGGCATCCTGCTGGCACGGCCGGTGTCGAGCGTCGTGGCCGACCACTTCGGCTGGCGTGCGATGTTCATGGCCGCCGCCGCACTGATGGCGTTCATCAGCGTGGTGCTGATGCTGACCATTCCCAAGCGCCAACCCGATCACAGTGCCAGCTATGGCCAGTTGCTGCGCTCCCTGGGCACCCTGTTGCGTGAGCAACCGCTGTTGCGCCAGCGGGCGTTCTACCAGGGTTGCATGTTCGCCGCCTTCAGCCTGTTCTGGACCGCCGCACCGCTGGAACTGGCACGTAACCACGGCCTGAGTCAAAGCGAGATCGCACTGTTTGCCCTGGTCGGTGCCCTTGGCGCCATCGCCGCGCCCATGGCCGGTCGCCTGGCCGATGCCGGCCATACCCACCGCGCCTCGTTGCTGGCGATGCTGTTTGGCGCGCTGAGTTTCCTGCCGGCGTTGGTACACCCGCTCTACAGCGTGATCGGCTTGGCAGTCACCGGTGTGGTTCTGGACTTCTGCGTGCAGATGAATATGGTCCTCGGCCAGCGCGCCATCTACGCCCTCGATGCCAACAGCCGCAGCCGACTGAACGCGCTGTACATGACCAGCATTTTTATCGGCGGTGCGTTCGGTTCGGCGATTGCCAGCAGCGTGTATGAACATGGCGGCTGGTTGGCCGTCATGCTGGTGGGCAGTGCATTTGCGCTGGTCGCCTTGTTGCGCTTCCTGAGTGCGTCACGTAAAGCCGCGTTGGCCACTGCCCAAGCGTCCTGACGGGTCCTTCGGCACATAAAAACTGTTCATAACGCACAAAGGGGCGGGACGTAATCAACCATTGAGTAAGTCCCGCCCCGCGTTGCGTCAAACAATCGCGCCCCCTGCCGCCCCTGTAGAGTTTTCAACGAAGTTCAACGCTATCTTGCCGTCGCGTGCCATTTGCGACAGGTCGACCTTATCTTTCTCCGGGTTTTATCTGAGCGCTGGCATTATCCATGCACTACTGGGTCAGGTGCTCACGCTATGCCCGTGCTCCAGGCAACACAGCAAGCGTTCGACGGTATGCGCCAACGGGCCGGAATTATCCAATACGAACAACCCCGCGCCATGACCGGCAATCAATTCGGCAGTGAACCGCGCATTGCGCGCGAGGCGCTCCTCGATATCCGCCAATGACTCCCGCCCACGCGCAATCAGACGCTGGCGCAGCACCGCTTGGTCCACCGTCAGCAGCAATACCAGCAAGGTAGGATAACGCTCACGGGTTTGCGCCAGGTGCGCACGGGATCCGTTGACCAGAACGTCGTCCCCCGCGGCCAGCCAATCGTCGATTTCCCTGGGGATACCGTAAGACAAGCCATTAGCCTGCCAGCTCAAGGCAAATGCGCCCTCGGCCTCCATGGCCGCAAACTGCTCGGGGCTCACACCTTGCGCCGCTTCGCCCACCGCCTCCGCGGACCGAGTGATCACCCGTCGCACCATGCGGCACCCACGCTCAACCAGACGTGGGCGTGCGGCATCCAGCAGACTGTCTTTGCCCGAACCCGATGGCCCGATGAGATAGATCAACCTGCCTGCCATTAAAAACCCTCTTCGCTTGTCCCCACACAGGTGCATCCCCGGGACCACTGCGCAGCGCCTGGTTTGCACCCGGGGAGCCGCGTCGTAGTAGCCGCAGGAAAGTATACCTAGCAATCCTTCCCACGCCAGGCCAGCAATCGCCACATCACTACAGCGCACTGCGCATTCGGCACATGCGTCGGGCTTTGATTGCTTAGCCCTGTCGTGATCTACACAGTGCGTTTGAAAGCCATGAAAAAGGCGACCCTCAGGCCTAATGCCAGTCAGTTAAGAGCTAGAGCAGACAACCAGTGACTTGTGGCGAGGGAGCTTGCTCCCGCTGGACTGCGTAGCAGTCCCATTTTTGGGGCCGCTTCGCGCCCCAGCGGGAGCAAGCTCCCTCGCCACAGTTACCGATTCTGTCTTAACTGACTGGCATTAACCCTCAGGCCGCCTTTTGTCATTGCGCGTACTGCTTGCTCAACCCCGGCGGCACGCCTTGCACGTTGGTCTCTTCCCATGGCCCGTTGGGGCTGATGGAGCGGCTCCAGCCGTTGCTCCAACGGTAGTAAGTGCGCTGGCGGTAGAAGGTGTCAGGCTGATCGTCGAGCACGTACACCTGCATCTTGCCGTCCCAGTGGCTGGCGGCGCCCGGCGGTGGGGCAAAGGTCGGCGACTTGCTTGGCAGCGGTTTGGCCGGTGGCGTCACCGGGCCGGAAGGTTTGGTGCTGGGCTTGGTGCTCGGCTGGGTCGAGGGGCCAGACGGTGGAATAGTCGGGCCGGTCGGCGCCGGAGGTGGGCGGTGGACCGCACAGGCGCTCAGGCCGAGTACCAGGCTGAGCAAGGCGATGCGTGCAAATGCGGTCATGGGTGTGTCCTCAGAATTACTGGTCCGGAGTGTCGATGGTCAGTTGCTGCAACGCAGTGGTGCTGCTGGCCAACGGTTGGCTGCGGCCGATCCATTCGCCAGTGGTCGGTTGGCCGGCCCGGGATATGCGCGCAACCAGTTGGACTTCGGGGAAGTTGGACAGTTTCAACTGCGGCATCATCGCGTCGGCATCGCCCAGTTCGACGGTGACCGGCAATGCGTCGACGGTCACACGCTTGGCAGCCAAGGGCGCCGGGGGGCCGTTTACGGCGCGGGCAAAGATGAACACGCTGTCGCCTGGCAGGACGTTGGCCTTCACTTCGGCAGATAAGTCCACCCGCACGGTCAGTAGCGCCTTGGGCGCCGGAGCCACGCTGCCACCGCTCTCCTTGAGCTTCTCTGCCGCGCGATCAATCCCGCCTTGCAGGGCGACACGGGAATTGTCTTCTGGCGGCAGTTGCGCGAGCAGGCGGTTCCAGTAGTCGATGGCTTCCTGATAACGCTGGCCCTCAAAGGCAGCGATACCCAACAGGCCAAGACTGGTGACTTCCTTGGGATCGAGCTTCAAGGCTTCGTCGGTCAGCGCTTGAACCTGAGGCGACCATTGTTTGTTGTCTGCAAAGTACTGCGCCTGGGCCCATTGGCCGAGCAGTTCCGGTTGGCGCCCGGCCAACGCAACCGTACGTTCAAAGACTTTGGCGGCATCGCCAGCACGGTCCTGGGCCATATAGGCGCGCCCAAGGAAGTACAAACCTTCTGCCGAATCCGGTTGTGCAGCGGCGGCGCGTTCCAGGCGGCGGGTCATGTCGGCCATGGACACCGGCGGTTGGGAAAACTCACGGGTCAGTTCAACCTTGTCGCTCGCGCCATAATGCAGGTACAGCGCAACGCCCAGCACAGGCACCAGAAACGCCGCCAAAAACGGCAGCGGTTTGCCTAACCGCGATTCGCGGGGCTTTTCCACACCTTCAGTGTCGGCCAGCAACTCACGGGCCGCTTCGGCGCGGCCGGTGTCGAGTTGCGCGGTATTCAACACACCTTCGTCCTGCTGCGCTTGCAGCTCGGCGACGCGTTCCTGGTACAGCGCCACGTTCAACGCGGTGCGATCCTCTTCACGCTGGGCACGACGGCCACGCAACACAGGGATCAACAGGAAACTCAGGGCAATCAATAGCAGCAAACCGGCTGCGAGCCAGAAATCAATCATCAGTCTTGGTGTCCAGCAATTGGTCGAGGCGTTTACGCTCTTCAGGGGACAGCGCATCGGCGCCATCAATCGGTGCGACACGGCGCCGACGCACGATCACGGCCATTACCACCACACCGGCCAGCAACAGCCCGGCCGGGCCAAACCACAGCAGCGCGGTCTTGCCAGTGAGTGCCGGTTTGTAGCGTACGAAATCACCGTAGCGGTCGACCATGAAGTCGATGATCTGCTGGTCGTCCTTGCCCTCCCCCAGCATGCGGAAAATCTCTCTGCGCAGGTCGGTGGCGATCGGGGCATTGGAGTCGGCGATGTCCTGGTTCTGGCATTTGGGGCAGCGCAGTTCCTTGGTCAGGTCGCGGAAACGCTCACGCTGCGCGTCGTTGGCGAATTCATAGGTGTCGATGGCGGCGTGGGCCACGCCGGCCAGGCCCAGGGCTAAAACGGCAGCGGTCAACCAACGCTTCATGGCTTGGCCTCATCGACCAGGGCCTGGTACTTGGCGGCCAGTTGCTCACGCCACACCGTTTCGTCGATCACGCCGACGTACTTGTCGCGGATCACACCTTTGGCGTCGATGAAGAAAGTTTCCGGCGCGCCGTACACACCCAGGTTCAACCCCAGGTTGCCGTCTTCGTCGCGGATATCCAGCTGGTACGGGTTATGAAATTCCGCCAACCACTTCACGGCCGCCGCATTGTCGTCCTTGTAGTTGATGCCGTAGATCACCACGCCCCTCTCGGCCAGCTTGTTCAGCACTGGGTGTTCGACGCGGCAAGAGATGCACCAGGTGGCCCACACGTTGACCAGCGCCGGCTTGCCCTGCAAGTCTGCCTGGGTCAGGGTCTTGTCACCCTGCACCGTTGGCAGGTTGAAGGCGGGGAACGGCTTGCCGATCATCGCCGAAGGCAGCTCGGCAGGGTCCAGGTACAACCCGCGATACAGGAACACCGCCACCAGCAGGAACAACGCCAGCGGCACAACCATCAACCAACGCTTCATACCGCAGCTCCCGAAAGGCCAAGCGCTTCACGCACCCGGCTCTTGACCTTGACCCGATAGCGCCGGTCCAGCGCTGCGAGCAACCCGCCGAACCCGGTGAGCAAACCGCCGAACCAGATCCAGCGCACGAAGGGTTTGACATGCACGCGCACGGCCCAGGCGCCGTCGCCCAAGGGTTCACCGAGGGCCACATACAGGTCACGGGTGAAACCGGCGTCGATACCAGCCTCGGTCATCATCGAACTCTGCACGGTGTACAGGCGTTTCTCCGGGTGCAGCACGGCGATTTCCTTGCCATTGCGCACTACGCGCACCGTGCCTTTGTCGGAAGTGAAGTTCGGCCCTTCGAAGTGCTTGGCACCTTCGAAGATGAAGTGGTAACCGGCCAGGTCCATGGACTCGCCCGGCGCCAGGCGCAGGTCGCGCTCGGCGCTGTTCTGGCTGGACAGCACTACCCCAAGGGCGCACACCGCGATACCAATGTGGGCGATCTGCATGCCCCAGTAGCTGCGGGTCAGGGTGGGCAGGCCCTTGAGCAAACCCTTGTGGCGCGTTTTGTCGACGATGTCCCGCGCCCCCGCGAGCAACACCCAGGCTGCCAGCAGGAACGTCGCGAGTACCGCCCAATTGAAGTCGCCGTAGGCAAACCCGGCGATCACCGCCAGGGCCACGCTGCCGAGCAGCACCGGCATCAGCATGCCCACCAGCCATTTCACCGGGGTGTCTTTCCAGCGCACCAGCACGCCGACCGCCATCACCACCATCAACAGGCCCATCAGCGGGATGAACAACGCATTGAAGTACGGCGGCCCCACGGACAGCTTGGCGCCGCTCAAGGCGTCCAGCACCAGCGGGTAGAGGGTGCCGAGCAGGATCATCGACGCGGCTACCACCAGCACCAGGTTATTGCCCAGCAACAGGGTTTCCCGCGACCACAGGTTGAAACCGACCTGGCTCTTGACCACCGGCGCGCGCAGGGCAAACAAGGTGAGCGAGCCGCCGACGACAAACAGCAGGAAGATCAGGATGAACACGCCGCGCTCAGGGTCTGAGGCAAACGCATGCACCGAGGTCAGCACGCCCGAGCGCACCAGGAAAGTGCCGAGCAGGCTGAGGGAAAACGCCGCGATGGCGAGCAACACCGTCCAGCTTTTGAACACACCGCGTTTTTCGGTGACGGCCAGGGAGTGAATCAGCGCGGTACCCACCAGCCACGGCATGAAGGAGGCGTTTTCCACTGGGTCCCAGAACCACCAGCCGCCCCAGCCGAGTTCGTAGTAGGCCCACCATGAGCCCAGGGTGATACCGATACCGAGGAAGGCCCAGGCAACGATGGTCCATGGCCGTGACCAGCGCGCCCAGGCGGCGTCGAGACGACCGCCGAGCAAGGCGGCGATGGCAAACGCGAAGGCCACGGAGAACCCCACATAACCCATGTAGAGCATCGGCGGATGCACGATCAGGCCGATATCCTGCAGCAACGGGTTGAGGTCGTGACCGTCCACCGGGATCTGCGGCAGGATGCGGGTGAACGGGTTGGAGGTCATGATCAGGAACAGCAGGAAGCCGATGCTGATCATGCCCATCACCGCCAGCACCCTCGCCAGCATCACTTGCGGCAATTGGCGCGAGAACACCGAGACGGCGAAGGTCCAGCCGCCGAGGATCAAGGCCCACAACAGCAATGAACCTTCGTGGGCACCCCACACGGCGCTGAACTTGTAGTACCAGGGCAAAGCGCTGTTGGAGTTGTTGGCAACGTAGGCGACCGAAAAATCGTCGGTCATGAAGGCGTAGGTCAGGCACCCAAAGGCGAACAGCAAGAACGCAAACTGGCCCCAGGCGGCCGGCTGCGCCAGGCTCATCCACAGGCGGTCGCCGCGCCAGGCACCGAGCAAGGGCACCACGGCCTGGACCACGGCAAAGCACAGCGCGAGGATCATCGCCAACTGGCCCAGCTCCGGAATAAACAGTGCGGACGTCATGGCTCAGCCCTCCTTGACTGGGGTGGCGGGAGCGGTTTGGCCGCTGTCTTTCAAGGCTTTGGTGACCTCGGGCGGCATGTATTTTTCATCGTGCTTGGCCAGCACTTCGTCAGCCACTACCACGCCATCGGCGTTGAGCTTGCCCAGGGCGACAATGCCCTGGCCTTCCCGGAACAGGTCCGGGAGGATGCCGCGATAGGTGATGGTCACGGCCTTGTTGAAATCGGTGACGACGAAGGTCACGTCCAACGAATCGCCGGAACGCTTCAACGAGCCCTGCTCTACCATGCCGCCAGCGCGGATGCGCGTATCGACCGGTGCCTCGCCATTGGCGATCTGGGTGGGCGTGTAGAACAGGTTGATGTTCTGCTGCAGGGCGCTCAGGGCCAGGGTCACGGCAATGCCGACGCCGGCCAGGATGGCAAGGATGATCAACAGACGCTTTCTACGCAGCGGATTCACTTTTCGGTCTCCCGGCGCAGACGTCGCGCCTCTTGTTGCAGGTAACGCTTGCGGGCCAGGATCGGCGCGGCGACGTTGAGGGCCAGCACCGCCAGGCAGATGCCATAGGCCGTCCAGACATACAGGCCGTGGTGGCCCATGGCGAGAAAATCGCTGAAAGAAGCAAAACTCATCCGCGTGCTCCCAGGCAATTTTGCACTTCGGCTTTCACCCAACTGGTACGGGCTTCACGCTTGAGCACTTCAAGGCGCATGCGCAGCAGCAATACGGCGCCGAAGAAACAGTAGAAGCCCAGCACCATCAACAGCAACGGCGCCCACATCTCCACGGGCATCGCCGGTTTTTCGGTGAGGGTGAAGGTGGCGCCCTGGTGCAGGGTGTTCCACCACTCCACCGAGTACTTGATGATCGGGATGTTGATTACGCCGACAATCGCCAGCACCGCGCAGGCCTTGGCGGCGCTGTCACGGTTGCTGATGGCGTTGCCCAGGGCAATCAGGCCGAAATACAGGAACAGCAGGATCAGCATCGAGGTCAGGCGCGCATCCCACACCCACCATGAGCCCCAGGTCGGCTTGCCCCAGATCGCACCGGTCACCAGTGCCACGGCGGTCATCCATGCACCGATCGGCGCGGCGCATTGCAGGGCCACGTCGGCCAGCTTCATCTTCCATACCAGGCCGACGATGCCACACACCGCCAGCATCACATAGCAGGACTGGGCCAGCATCGCGGCAGGTACGTGGATATAGATGATGCGAAAGCTATTGCCTTGCTGATAGTCCGGCGGCGCAAAGGCCAGGCCCCAGACCAGGCCGGTGCCGATCAGCAGGATGGCGGCGATACTCAACCACGGCAGCAGCTTGCCACTGATGCCATAAAACCATTTGGGCGAGCCGAGCTTGTGAAACCAGGTCCAGTTCATTGCTGTTTCCATCACGGTGCTTTTCGTCGTGGCGAAAAGCTCAGGGTCTTTACTGACTCAGCGTCATTGACGCCGGGTCAGACCTCATTATTCACCGACGCTGATTTTCAGGCCGGCGGCTATAGCAAAAGGTGTCAGGGTTACCGCCAGGGCGGTCAGGCTACCCAGCCACAAGAGGTAACCGGTCGCCGGCATGCCCATGAGCGCGGCTTGCAACGCGCCACTGCCCAGGATCAACACCGGGATATACAAAGGCAGAATCAACAGGGCCAGCAACAGCCCGCCCCGTTTCAAGCCGACGGTCAACGCTGCGCCCACCGCCCCCAACAGGCTGAGCACCGGCGTGCCGAGTAACAAAGACAGGAGCAGCACCGGCAGGCATTCAACGGGCAACCCAAGCATCATGGCAAGCAGTGGCGAGAGCAAGACTAGCGCCAAGCCGGAAAAAACCCAGTGTGCCAGCACCTTGGCCAGTACCAGAAGTGGCAACGGGTGCGACGAAAGGACCCACTGCTCCAGGGAACCGTCTTCGAAATCACTGCGAAACAGCCCGTCCAGCGAGAGCAGAACCGATAAAAGCGCGGCGACCCACACCAGTCCTGGGGACAAGGTTTGCAACAGTTTAGTCTCCGGGCCAACCGCCAGCGGGAACAGCGCGATCACGATGGCAAAGAACACCAGCGGGTTGGCCAGTTCGGCGGGGCGACGGCACAACAGCCGGGCTTCGCGGGCGACCAACAGGGCGAACACACTCATAGCGACCACCGCCCCAGGTCCAACTCACGGTAGCCAGCGGGCATGCGCGCCAAGGTGTGGTGGGTGGTGAGCACCACCAGGCCGCCTTGCTCGCAGTGCTGGGCCAGGTGTACTTCGAGTTGAGCCACGCCTTGTTTGTCGAGGGCGGTGAAAGGCTCGTCGAGAATCCACAACGGCGGGCCGGGCAAGTACAAGCGGGCCAAGGCCACGCGGCGCTGCTGGCCGGCGGACAGGGTGTGGCAGGGAACGTCCTCAAAGCCCTTGAGGCCCACCGCGGCCAGGGCCTGCCAGATGGCGTCACGGGAAGCAGGATGATGCAGGGCGCTGAGCCAACTGAGGTTTTCTTCAGCAGTGAGTACGTCTTTGATGCCGGCGGCGTGGCCGATCCAGATCAGGTTGCGCGCCAGCTCGCTACGCTGTTCGTTCAAGGGCTTGCCGTTGAGATGCACCACGCCGGCCGTCGGCTGCATCAGCCCGGCCAGCAGGCGCAGCAGGCTGGTCTTGCCGCTGCCATTGGGGCCACTGATTTGCACCATGTCCCCACCCGTCAGCCGCAGGTCGAGTTGCTCGAACAGCAGGCGCAGGTCGCGTTCACAGGCAAGCGCTACGGCTTCAAGAAGAGGGCTGGTCAAAAGATCGCGGGCCTTTACGGTTCAAGTCGGCGGTGCAGCGGCCGTTATAGAGAGATGCACAATAACGGCTTTGGCGACCGATTTTAGAGAGCTGGATCAAATAGTTGTGAGGTTTTTACCGCTCTCTTTGCAGACGGGCGGCATTATACATGCGATGCCCTACTCTAAAGAGGGCAATTTCCCCAGAGACGATGCGCACGATGACCGGTGAGATCAACCTTCCTCCACTGCCGCCAACCTCCGCGCCCGGGCCCGCACCGCTGCCGGCCGCCGGCGAGCTGCTCAAACTGCTGGAGCCGCAGGCTGGGTTGATCGACCCGGGGAAAACCGTGAACGCCGAGGTCATCGCGCTTAAACAAGGCGGCGAGGCCTTTCAGTTACTGCTCAAACTGACCCTCGAAGGCGGTCGCCAGACGCTGGTGCAGGCCAGCAGTGCCCAACCCTTGCCTCTAGGCAGCAATGTGGCGGTGAGCCAGACGCCTGCGGGCAACCTGGCCATTACCTTGCAGCAAGCCATGAGTGCCAACGTGGCCGCTCTCACTCGCCTCGACCCCCACCAGATGCCGGTGGGTACGTTGTTGCAAGCCAAGGTGCTGACCACGCAGATGCTGCCCCAGGGCACGGCGCAACCGGCGATCTATCGCTCGCTGGTGAGTGTGCTCAATAACGCCCTGGCCGGTGCCACCCTCACCCTGGAAAGCCCCCAGCCGCTGAGGGTGGGCAGCTTGCTCAGTGCCGTGGTGCAGAACGCGCAGACCCTGAACTTCGTACCGCTAAGCGGCTTGAAGGACCAACTGGCCGTGACGCAGCAGCTTGCCACCCAGCAAAGTCGCCAAGGCTCGCTGGATGCGGTGTTCACCGCCTTGCAAAACCTGCCCCGTGGCGACAGCACATCGGCCGAGCTGCGGGCCGCCGCCGAGCGATTGTTGGCGGCCTTGCCCGATCTGGCACAGGTCAGCAACCCCAAGGTGCTGGCTCAGGTGGTGCAGAACAGCGGCGCCTTTCTGGAAGCCAAACTGCTCGCCGGCCAGAACCCGCAAATCCCACCGTTGGACATGAAAGGCGCGCTGTTACGCCTGGTCGCAGACCTGCTGCCCGCCCTGCCCGCCAGCACCAACCTGAATGCGATCCTCGCCGCCAATACCCTGGCCCAGGTGTTGCCGCACTTTGTGCGCAGCCCGCTGAACACCCTCGGCCAGGTCGGCGCCCGGCAGATACCCGCCGGCTTCCCGCTGCCCGAAAGACTGATGGCAAAACTGGAAGGTGAAGGCGACCTGGAAAATCTGCTACGCCTGGCCGCCGGGGCGATCTCGCGCCTGCAGAGCCATCAACTGTCGAGCCTAGAACAGACCGGCACCACCGCCGACGGACGCCTGCAAACGACCTGGCAGTTGGAGATTCCCATGCGCACCCTGCAAGACATCGTGCCGTTGCAGGTCAAGTTCCAACGCGAGGAGCCCGCGCCAGACAAGGACCAGCCCGAGCGCAAGGATAAAAAAGACCCGAAACAGATGCTTTGGCGCGTCGAACTGGCCTTCGACATGGAGCCGCTGGGGCCGTTGCAAGTTCAGGCGCAGCTGTCCCAGGGCAAACTGTCCAGCCAGTTATGGGCCAGCCGCCCTTTCACGGCCAGCCTGATCGAAAGCCACTTGGGCAGCCTGCGTGAGCGCCTGGTCTCATCCGGGCTCAACGTCGGCGACCTGGATTGCCACCTGGGCACCCCGCCACGCGGGCCAAAAACCGGACTGGAGCAACGCTGGGTGGATGAAACCGCATGAGAAACGCCGACCCGCCCCGCCAGGCCATCGCCCTCACGTACGACGGCCAACAGGCCCCTACCCTGACAGCCAAAGGCGATGATGCCCTGGCCGAAGCCATCCTCAAGCTGGCACGGGAGAATGAAGTACCGATCTATGAAAACGCCGAGTTGGTGAAGCTGCTGGCGCGCATGGAACTGGGGGACAGCATTCCGGAAGAGTTGTACCGCACGATTGCCGAGATCATTGCGTTTGCCTGGACGTTGAAGGGCAAGTTCCCGGCGGGCTACGACCCGGATGCGGGGCCGGTGGAGCGGGATGTCACTGAGCAGGGTGACGATTACTGATTGCTCATGAGGCCCATACACCAACCAACTGTGGGAGCTGGCTTGCCTGCGATAGCGGTGGGTCAGCCTGATGTCAGGTGACTGATACACCGCTATCGCAGCATAGGTATCTACACAACTCTGTAGCGCTCAACGGTAACCACGATGCGAAGCGAGCCGCTCTTGATCTTGATCTGCTTTTGATCTTGATCTCAGGCGCCCCGTTAAACCACGCTGGCCGAAATTCGACAGGGATTTGGGGGGTAAACCGGCAGGGATGCCGGTTTAGCCGCCCCGCGCCATGGATGGCGCGTGGCGGCGGCCCCCCAAATCACTGGCGGATTACGGGCACACCGAGCTCAAGCGAGGTGCCGAGTGGTGGGGCAAGAGCCTTTTGCTTACTTTTGGGCTCCTTTCAAAAGTGAGCCGCTGTCAGAGCGGAACCCTAAGCGGCCGTTACCGCAGGAATGGATATACACCCGGTATAACGGTGTCGACTGTGAGGCCGTCTTCGCAGGCAAGCCAGCTCCCACATTTGGATCGCGTTGCGTCAGCTAGATCAGCGCTGTCAGCGCCGTCACGGGAGCAGGTTCACTCGCCACAGGGTCAGTGTCGTACTGAAGTTGTGTAGATACCTATGGCTATCGCAGGCAAGCCCACACACATTTTTGATCTGTGTTCAGTTCAGGACTTCGCTCAAAGGAATGAAGTTGACCCGGTCGCCGATGGCCAGCGTGGTCCCTTCCATCACCTCGACAAAGCCTTCAGCCCACGCCGCACTGCGCAGCACCCCGGAGCTTTGGTTGCGGTAGATGATCGCCTTGCCCTGTTCGATCCGCCCGCGCAGGTACTCGCGGCGGTTGCCGGGTTTGGGCCAGACGAACCCTGCCGGCACTTCGAAGCGCAGCGGCTGCACCTCCAGCACACCTTGACGGCGCAACAGATACGGGCGCGCCAGCAGCGCAAAAGTCACCAGGGTCGACGCCGGATTGCCCGGCAGGCCGATCACCGGCACGCCACGAAAATGCCCGAAGGTCAGCGGCTTGCCCGGTTTGATCGCCAGCTTCCACAGCGCCAGCTCACCCTCTTCCCGCAAGGCAATGCCGAGGAAGTCCGCTTCGCCCACCGACACACCGCCGGTCGAGAGGATCAGGTCAACGCTGCCCAGCCCCGCCAGGCGCGCGCGGGTCTGTTCCAGATCATCCGGAAGAATCCCGGCATCGATCACTTCGCAGCCCATGCGCATCAGCCAACTGCACAGCACGCGGCGGTTGCTGTTGTAGATCTGCCCAGGGCCGAGCGGCAACCCTGGCTCGATCAGTTCGTCGCCGGTCGACAACACGGCCACGCGTACGCGCCGCACCACCTCGAGTCGATCACGTCCAAGAGACGCAGCCAAACCGAGTTCGATAGGGCCCAGGCGGGTGCCGGCACTGAGTACGGTCTCGCCGACCGTGGTCTCTTGGCCCTGAGGCCGGATGTTGTCGTCCATCTGCAATGGCTCGGTGAAACTCACGCGCTGGTCGGTATGCACCACGGCGTTTTCCTGCATCTGCACGCAGTCAGCGCCTTGGGGCACCGGCGCGCCAGTAAAGATGCGCGCACAGGTGCCGGCCGCCAAGGGTTCAGGGGCAGTGCCGGCGAAAATCCGCTGGCTCACCACCAAGGGCTCGCCGGTCCAGTCCGCCAGGCGCACGGCGTAGCCGTCCATGGCACTGTTGGGCCACGGTGGCAGGTCGAGTGTGGAGATCAGGTCCTGGACCAATACCCGGCCATCACACTCAGCCAGGGGCAGTACTTCCTGCTCGCGGATCTGCGCGGCGGCGGCCATGTCGAGCAAACGCTGCAGGGCTGCTTCCACCGGCATCAGGGCGCCGGTCTTGCCGGGCTTATCCACGGGATTCACAAGGTTCGGCCTGCTTCAGATGCGGGACGAAGTTGCACGGGCGGTGACGGTTATCCAGCTGCTCGGCGAGGATGCCGTCCCAACCGGTGCGCACGGCATTGGTGGACCCTGGCAGGCAGCACACAAGAGTGCCATTGGCCAACCCCGCCAAGGCGCGCGATTGCACGGTGGAGGTGCCGATATCGGCCACGGAGATCTGGCGGAACAGCTCGCCAAAACCATCGACCTGCTTGTCGAGCAGGCAGCTCACTGCTTCAGGGGTACTGTCGCGACCGGTGAAGCCGGTGCCGCCGGTAATCAGCACCACCTGCACCACGTCTTCGGCGATCCAGTGGGCCACCTGGGCGCGAATCTTGTAAAGGTCGTCCTTGAGCAGCACGCGCTCGGCCAGGCGGTGGCCGGCGGCGGCAAGACGATCGACGAAGACCTGGCCGGAGGTGTCAGTCTCCAGGGTGCGGGTGTCGCTGACCGTCAATACAGCAATATTCAGGGGTACAAAGGGCGCATCGGCCTTGGCTTTCATGGCACGGTCCGGTTGTCGAAGGAACAGCCCGATGTTATATCACAGGCCCCTGTTTCCCTGCCGCAGCGCAACCACCATGACGTTTGAATTTTCTTCCCTGCCGTGTTCGATCCTGTTGCTGGCCGGTGGTCGCGGCCAACGCATGGGCGGGCAGGACAAAGGGCTGCTGGAATGGCAAGGCCAGCCCTTGATCGCCCACCTGCACCAGTTGGCCCGGCCGCTCACCGATGACCTGATCATCTCGTGCAACCGCAACCATGAACGCTACGCGCTCTATGCCGACCAACAGGTGAGCGATGACAACCCGGGCTTCCCCGGCCCGCTGGCAGGTATCCGTGCAGGACTCTTCGCCGCACGCCATGAGCATCTGCTGATATTGCCTTGCGATGTGCCGCAGATCGATGCGCGACTGCTCGCCGACCTGCGTGCGACCGCACGACGCAACCCGCAGGCGCCGGTGATGGTGCGCCAGGGTGAATGCTGGGAACCCTTGCTGTGCATCATTCCCACGAGCCTGAAAAACCAAGTGGAACAGGCATGGCAAGCGGGTGAGCGCAGCCCGCGTAAGCTCTGGCTGCAACTGGGCGCGGTGGCCTTGGAATGCCCGGCCGATGACCCGCGCCTGGCCAATCTTAATACGCCCGAGCTGTTGCACCCCGGGGCTGGCATGTCAGAATGAACCCTGCACAAGGAACTTTGCCGGCGTCCCGTACGTCACAAGGTCAGCAATTTAAAAGTATTCTCTCGGAGACAAACTCATGACTCAACGGACCATCGCCGCTCTCATGCTTGCACTGGGCCTCGCCACCCTCGCCGGTTGCGCTTCGCCAACAGTGATCACCCTGAATGACGGTCGCGAAATCCAGGCCGTCGACACCCCGAAGTACGATGAAGATTCGGGCTTCTACGAATTCGAACAACTGGACGGCAAGCACACCCGTATCAATAAAGATCAGGTTCGCACCGTTAAAGACCTGTAAGCCTCAGCGCTTGCACACAAGGCCCGCCTCGCGCGGGCCTTGTTGTTCCTGGGGTTTACCAGTCCAGGGTGATCTGGCTGCGGAAGCTGCGTTGTTCACCGCTTACCGGGTCGATAAAGCGCACGCCCTGGGCCAGTAGCTTGAGTGGCTTGGCGTAATCGTCCTCGGCATCCTTGATCACTTCGGGGTAGAACGGGTCATTACAGATGCTCGCCCCGAGCGCCGTCATATGCACGCGCAGCTGGTGCTTCTTGCCGGTCACCGGGAACAGGCCGTAGCGCCATAGATCAGCGTTTTTCTCGCGCACCTCTACCGCCGTCTCGGTGTTGCTGGCACCCGGCCCTTCCTGCATGCGAAAGAAAGGTTCGCCATCCACCAAACGGCTTTTGTGCACCAACGGGAAGCTGAGGTGCGGCAGGGCCGGAGCGATGGCTTCGTAGAATTTGTCGATACGTCGTGTGGGAAACAATTGCTGATAGGCCGAACGGCTGTGCGGGTTGGCGGAGAACAGCACCAACCCCGCCGTATGTCGGTCGATGCGATGCAGGGGTACCAGGGCGGGATTGTCCAGGCGCCGGATCAAGCGTCGCAACAAGGTGTGCTCGACGTACTCGCCAGCGGGTGTCACTGGCAGGAAATGCGGTTTGTCCGCCACCACCAGGTGCTCATCCGCGTACAGGATGTTTTCCTGCACCGGAATCACTTTCTCGTTGGGCACTTCGCGAAAGTAATAGATGCACAAGCCTTCCTTGTAGCCCAGGCCCACGCTGATCGGGCTGCCATTGACATCCAGCACCCGGCCGCGGGCAATGCGGTCCAACCACTGTTCGCGGCCGATGGCCGGAAAGTGTGCGCACAGGCAATCGAGCACCGTCACCCAGGAGCCCGGCGGCAAGTACAGGGTGCTGGCTTGGTGCTGGGAGGGGGAAAAAACGGAAGTGGACATGCCGACGCTCAAAGCCTGGAAAACAGGCGGGCATTATCGCCCATGGCGCACGATTGCCTAGGGCCTATCTCAGGCCTTGGCCAGTTGAGCCCGCAGCACCGGCGAGGCGCTTGCCGCCTCGGTGAATTCCTTGAGCCAGCGCAGCACGTCCACCGCTTCCCAACGGCCCGGGTCATACAGCGCGTAGAGCAAGCCCTGATAACCCACCACATCGAGCTGCTTGTGATAACCGGCGCGCTGGAACAGCGCCTCGATTTCCGCGAAGCAGGTGTTGAAATGCACTTTGTTAAACGGTGTCTTGCCTTCCGTGACCAGGCCATCGAGGCGCAGTTCGTTCACCGCGTCACGCACCACATCGGCGGACATGCGATTGACGCTGCTTTTAAGTTGTTCAACATTCACCACGGGCGTTCCCTCTATTCAATCGCTGTACGAATATACAGTAACTTAATATTTGGAAAGCCGCCATCGCATAAATCTCAGCGCAGGAAGGTAACCACCTGCGCGGTGTCGAACGGCCAGTCCAGTTCCGCCCCGGTGTCCGTGCGGCGAAGCACCGGAATCCGCAGGCCGTAGACGTCTGTCAGGTCCTCCGGATCGGCGATATCCACCAACTCCACCAACAGCCCGTGTTCGACGAGCGGCATGACTTCGGCTTCGGCAATCTCACACAGATGGCAACCCAGGGTGCCGAACAGCTGGCATACAGGAAGCATGATGAAAGGACTCGAACAAGAAACGAACCTCCATTCTAATCCCAACAAGCCCCTGTAGGAGCGAGCTTGCTCGCGAAAAACTCCCGCGCGCCGCGTTCACTCAGGAACCCCGCGGTATCGTTGACGTTTTTCGCGAGCAAGCTCGCTCCTACGGCGCAAAAAGCCTGATCCAGATCACCATGGCGTATAACTGATTCAGCGATTCTTGCGGCTTTTTGCCGCTCGCCCTGCAACGGAGATGCCTGTGTTCGCCAACCTGCTGATTATTCTGGCCTCATCCCTGGTGGTGATTGCACTGTTTCGCCGGCTGCAGCTGCCGCCCGTGCTGGGCTACCTGTGCGTAGGCCTGGCAGTGGGCCCCACCGCGCTGGACTGGGTCAATGACAACGAAGACTTGCCAGACCTGGCCGAGATGGGTGTGGTGTTCCTGCTGTTTTCCCTGGGGCTTGAGTTTTCCCTGTCGAAAATGTTGGCGCTGCGCAGCGTGGTATTTGGCCTGGGCAGCCTGCAAGTGCTGGGGTGCGGGGCCTTGCTGGGCGCGTTATTGATGAGCTTTGGCCTCGCACCTGGCGTCGCGTTGTTACTGGGCACAGGGCTGGCGTTATCGTCCACGGCCATTGTCAGCAAGGAGTTGACCAGCCTGGGTGAAGTCTTCAGCAGTCATGGGCAGAATGCGATCGGCGTGTTGCTGTTCCAGGATGTCGTAGCGGTGTTGCTGCTGACATTGGTACCGGTATTTGCCGGCAGCAGCGACCAAGCTTGGTACTGGGCGCTGCCGCTGACCTTGGGCAAAACCGTGGTGCTGTTCGTGGGCCTGTTGTTCGCCAGCCGCTGGCTGCTGCCGCGCCTGTTCCGTGAAGTCGCCGCGTCTCATTCGGCGGAACTGTTTGTGCTGCTGGCGCTGGTGATTGTCTTGCTCACCGCCTGGCTCACCCACCTGCTGGGCCTGTCCCCTGCCCTCGGTGCATTCCTGGCCGGCATGCTGCTGGGGGAAAGTCATTACCGACACCAGATCGAAGCCGATATCCGCCCGTTTCGCGACATCCTGCTGGGGCTGTTTTTTGTCAGCATCGGCATGCTCATCGATCTGCAGTTGTTCGTCAGCCACAGCCTGTTGATCCTCGGCCTGACGCTCACGCTGATGCTGGTCAAAGGCAGCGTCGTCGCGGCGCTGGTCAAGTGGCGTAACAGTGACACCGAAACAGCCTGGCGCAGCGGTCTGGCGCTGGCCCAGGGCGGCGAGTTCTGTTTTGCGCTGATGGCGCAGATGCAGCAGAGCCGGTTGATTCCCGATGAGTTCAACGGCCTGCTACTGGCTGCCACCTTCTGCTCGATGCTGCTGACACCGCTGCTGTTACGTGCGGCACCGGCCATCGCGCTGCGCCTGCATCGCAAGCCCAACCAGCAAGTGCAACTGGAAAACATCACCGCACTCAACGCTCAATTGCACGGACACGTGGTGATTTGCGGGTATGGCCGGGTAGGCCAGTCCATCGGGCGCTTTATGCGCCGCGAACAACAGGCGTTTATCGCCCTGGATGATGACCCCGAACGGGTGCAGGAAGCCGCCACCGAGGACAGCAATGTGCATTACGGCGACTGCCGCCGCCGTGCATTACTCAGCGCCGTCGGCCTGGAACGGGCGCGGTTGGTGGTGATCGCGGTGGATAACAGCGATGTCGCCCTGGTGGTGCTCAAGGAGGCGCGGCAGATCAACCCAGACGTGCCGATCCTGGTGCGCACACGCGATGATACCCAGTTGGCTGAACTCAAGGCCGCGGGCGCCAGCGAGGTGGTGCCCGAGTTGCTGGAGTCGAGCCTGATGCTCGCCTCCCACGCCCTGATCCTGCTGGGCCTGCCGGACCAACAGGTGCAGGCGCGAGTGAATGAAGTACGGCGCAACCACTATCGCCTGCTGCACGGTTTCTACCCACCGCCACACACTGACGAAGACGCGCCGATCAGTCCTGACTGACCGCGCCGATCTTGTGGATCGACAGGTCCGCGCCGTAATACTCCTGTTCCTGGCTCAAGCGCAGCCCTTGCACGCGCTTGATCACGCCGTAAACCAGCAAGCCGCCGCCAAATGCTACCGCCACACCCAGCCCGGTGCCGATCAACTGGCTGATCAGGCTCACGCCGCCCAGCCCACCCAGGGCAGCCTGCCCGAAGATGCCGCAGGCAATGCCTCCCCACACGCCACACAAGCCATGCAACGGCCACACGCCCAGCACGTCATCGATCTTCCAGCGCACCTGGGCAGCGATAAAGCACCACACGAACAAGCCGCCAGCGACCACACCCGTGACCAGCGCGCCCACCGGATGCATCAGGTCGGAACCGGCGCAGATTGCCACTAGCCCGGCCAAGGGACCGTTGTGCAGAAAACCGGGATCGTTACGGCCAATTACCAGGGCAGCCACGGTGCCGCCGACCATGGCCATCAGCGAATTGACGGCCACCAGGCCACTGACGCCATTGAGGGTTTGCGCGCTCATCACGTTAAAGCCGAACCAGCCCACGATCAGAATCCACGAGCCCAGCGCGAGGAAAGGAATGCTCGACGGCGCAAACGCCACCAGGCGCCCTTCACGATAACGCCCATTGCGCGGGCCCAGCAGCAACACCGCCGCCAGCGCCAGCCAGCCGCCCATGGCGTGAACCACCACGGAACCGGCAAAGTCGTGGAAGCTGGCGCCAAAGGTTGCGAGCAGCCATGCTTGCAGGCCAAGGTTGCCGTTCCATACCAGGCCTTCGAAGAACGGGTAGATAAACGCCACGATCAGCGCGGTGGCACACAGCTGCGGGGCAAACTTCGCACGCTCGGCAATCCCGCCGGAAATAATTGCCGGAATCGCCGCGGCAAACGTCAGCAGGAAGAAAAACTTCACCAGGCCGTAGCCATGATCGGCGCTGATCACCGCGGCCGGTTGCAGGAAGCTCACACCGTAGGAGATCCAATAGCCTATAAAGAAATAGGCCAGCGTTGAAATCGCGAAATCACTGAGGATTTTCGACAAGGCGTTGACTTGGTTCTTCTGCCGTACCGTGCCAACTTCAAGGAAGGCAAAGCCGGCGTGCATGGCCAGCACCATGACCGCGCCAATCAGAATGAACAAGGTATTGGAGCTGTGGACGAGGGTGTCCACCGCGCTTTGCAAGTTTTCCATGGAGGTTGGCAGGCCTGCATCAAGGCAAAAAGCACCAAAGCGGTTCAAGCCAGGGTTAAGCGCACTAAATTGGCACCGCCGGCTCCGCCTTTCTTCAGAGGGCGTGAACCGCTTTAGCGCAGCGATCAACACAACAGGCCGTTGCCGAAAGGGTTTTTCCGCGAAATTAAGTGATTTAGGGTAAGGTTTTCCAAGGTTTTCACCTCGACCGCCCGGATTCAGCGCAGGCTCCAAGGCCTGCGCACCAAGGCAAAGCAAAAGCTGTACCACACAATTGCAATGAACCTTCAGCGAACGCCGCGACTCGAAACCACACGTACAGATCAGCTACCCACGGAGATAACCATGGCCGGTAAAACAGCAAAGACTGCTCAAGAGATACTGATGGAGGATTTTCAAACCCTGGTCAGCGATACCGAAAAGCTGCTGGACGACACTGCCGTGCTGGCCGGTGACCAGGCTGACGAGCTGCGCACCAAGATCCACGAGAGCCTGCTCAAGGCCCGCGAGACCCTGCAACTGACCGAAGACTCATTGCGCGAGCGCGGCCAGGCGGCAATCACCGCCACCGAAGACTACGTGCAAGCCAACCCATGGCAGTCGGTCGGCATTGCTGCCGGCGTAGGCTTTTTGATCGGTCTATTGGCTACAAGGCGCTAACCATGTCTATCGGCGAATCCAGCTCATCCACGAGCGCACATTCCTCAGCAAGCGGTTCAACTTCCCGACGCCTGGGCGCAGCTGTGCTGGGCTTGCTGCACAGTCATGTCGAGTTGTTCGGCATTGAATTACAAGAGCAAAAGGCCCGTACCGTCAGCCTGTTGCTATTTGCCGGCCTGGCGTTGGTGTTTGCCCTGCTGTTGCTGGTGGGGTTGTCGACGCTGGTGATGATCCTGGTGTGGGACACGGGCTATCGCCTGACCGGCATCATCTGCCTCTGCGTGTTCTACAGCCTGGCCGCTGCGTTCTGCGGTGTGCGCTTGAAGGCGGCGGTATTCGATGAGTCCACGCCCTTCCACGCCACGCTCGAAGAACTGGCCAATGACCGGGAGCGCCTGCTGCCATGAGCATGACTGAGATCCCGCAAAATACTTCTCGCCGGGAAATGCGCAAAGCCTTGATTCGCCTGCGCATGGAAATGCACCGCCAGGAAATCCGTCATGAGTCCCAACAACTCATGGCGCCCCTGCACAAAATGCGCAACATGCGCCACAACTGGCAGGACAGCCTGGGCATCAAGCACGCGCCGTTGTGGGGCGTGGCGGCGGTTACGCTGATGGGCTTCTTTACCGGCAAGGGCGCCAAGGGCGGCAGTATCAGCAGCATCACGCGCCTGTTGCGGCTAGGTGCCGGCTTGATCCCCCTGATCAAGTTGGCCATGCAAGGCTCTTCGCGCAAAAGCTGACCCTCGTGAGCCGATGACCGCAATGACCAGACACCTGCTGGTCATTGCGGTTTTTTGCGCTGCCTGCTAATTGATACCGACGCGGCCGACCGCTGGATTCGCCTGCCCTTGAAGGCCGAACCGGGAAGCTGGAACTGTCATTCACACTACGGAGAGCCTGCGCCTTGGATTGGCCCACCCTGCTAACCCGCGAACGTCTTGGAAAACCCCTGCACAGCCCTGAAGAACTGGGCCGCAGCCCCTTCCACAAAGATCACGACCGCATTATTTTCTCCGGCGCGTTCCGGCGCCTGGGACGCAAGACCCAAGTGCATCCGGTTTCGAGCAACGACCATATCCACACACGCTTGACCCACTCCCTGGAAGTCAGCTGCGTGGGGCGCTCACTCGGCATGCGCGTGGGCGAAACCCTGCGCAGCGCCCTGCCCGACTGGTGCGACCCCAGCGACCTGGGCATGGTGGTGCAATCGGCCTGCCTGGCCCATGACATCGGCAACCCGCCATTCGGGCATTCCGGCGAAGACGCCATTCGCCACTGGTTCCAACAGGCCGCCGGGCGAGGTTGGCTGGATGGCATGAGCAGCGCCGAACGCAATGACTTCCTTAACTTCGAAGGCAATGCCCAGGGCTTTCGGGTACTCACCCAACTTGAATACCACCAGTTCGACGGCGGCACGCGGCTGACCTACGCCACCTTGGGCACGTACCTCAAATACCCCTGGACTGCCCGTCACGCCGACTCGCTGGGCTACAAGAAACACAAGTTCGGCTGTTACCAGAGCGAGTTGCCAATTCTTGAGCAGATCGCCCACAAGCTTGGCTTGCCCCAGTTAGAGGAGCAACGGTGGGCGCGTCACCCGCTCGTCTACCTGATGGAGGCAGCCGACGACATCTGCTACGCGTTGATCGACCTGGAAGATGGCCTGGAAATGGAGCTTCTGCAGTACAGCGAAGTGGAGTCGTTGTTGCTCGACCTGGTCGGTGATGACCTGCCACAAACCTATCGCCAGCTGGGCCCATTGGACTCTCGCCGCCGCAAGCTGGCGATCCTGCGTGGCAAAGCCATCGAGCACCTGACCAATGCGGCTGCGCAGGCGTTTGTCGAACAGCAGGACGCCCTGCTGGCCGGCACGCTGCAGGGAGATCTGGTGGAGCATATGCACGGCCCCGCAAAGCGCTGCGTGCTGGATGCCAAAGACATGGCTCGCAAGAAAATTTTCCAGGACAAGCGCAAGACATTGCATGAAATCGGCGCTTACACCACCTTGGAAATCCTGCTGAACGCGTTCTGCGGCGCGGCCCTTGAACAACATGGCGGGCGAACACCGTCGTTCAAGAATCGGCGCATTCTCGATTTGCTGGGCAACAGCGCACCGGACCCCGCCTGGCCACTGCACGCCTCGTTCCTGCGAATGATCGACTTCATTGCTGGTATGACCGACAGCTACGCCACCGAAATGGCACGGGAAATGACTGGGCGTTCCAGCCCTCAGTAACGCTTGCATCCGACCGCCTGTTCCCTGAAACGAATTGCCCTACGATGGGAACAGAGCGGACTGATCGAATTCGTACAAGCATCCGAAGAATAATCACGCGTTCCCAACCGACCGAGCAATTCTACTGCCCCCATCGACGCTTGCCTCACTGTGTGCTTTCTATGCCCAGATACTCTCTTCGTATTCTTTTGGTGGAGGATCACCCGTTTCAACTTCTGGCCACCCAATGCCTGCTCAACAGCTTCGGCTTCGATCAACTGACTGCGGTGGAAAACGCAGAGCAGGCCATACGCACAATGAGCCAGTCCGAACATCCCTTTGACCTGATGTTGTGCGACCAATGCCTGCCCGACCTGCCCGGACTTGAACTAGTGGAAATCGCCAGCCGTCGGCGCTTCATTACCAGCGCTATTCTGTTAAGCGGGTTACCCACGCCAGAACTGATGAGCCTGACAAAACAAGCCTCGCAACGAAGTCTTCCGCTTCTTGGCTACTTATCAAAACCGTTGAACAAGAACGAACTTGAAAAGTTAATCGGCTTAACTTCCCCCCCCCTACGTAGGACTTTAAACATCTCCTTCGGCGAAATACGCTACGAAGCCCGCCGTAAAAACTCAAGCCTATCACCATGCCACGATTGCGTTCGAAACGCTCACATGCTCTGTCACGACTACCCATCAACTTGTAGGCGTATACCTTTTTAATTGTAGGAACTTTCCTGTTTTGCATCTACTGCTCGTGCGCTTCATGCCGTGCCCTTATCTTCTGAGCTAATGTGCCCGCTTTATTTGCACCTGCATGGAATGTGATTATGAACTCAGTTTTTATTATCGATGACCACCCCGTTATCCGGCTTGCTATTCGAATGTTGCTGGAGCACGAAGGTTACAAGGTCGTCGGCGAAACAGACAACGGGTGCGATGCCATACAAATGGTCCGTGAGTGCCTTCCAGACTTGGTGATTCTGGATATCAGCATCCCGAAACTCGACGGTCTCGAGGTGCTCTGCCGATTCAATGCCATGAACACCTCCATGAAGACCCTGGTGCTCACGGCCCAGTGCCCGACGCTATTTGCTACGCGGTGCATGCGCTCGGGCGCCGAAGGCTACGTGTGCAAGGAGGGTGACCTGAGCGAATTGCTGAGCGCCATTCGCGCTGTCCTGTCCGGCTACAACTACTTCCCCAGCCAGGCATTGAGTGGCCCCGGAGCCGAAGGCATGGATGTCCAGGAGCTGGAACTGTTCAAGTCAGTTAATGACCGAGAGTTGATGGTCCTGCAACTTTTTGCGCAAGGTCGCACTAACAAGGAAATTGCCAAAGGTATGTTTTTAAGTAACAAGACGGTCAGTACTTATAAAAAGAGACTCATGCAAAAACTCAAAGCCAAATCCTTGGTAGAACTCATCGAGATGGCAAAACGAAACGCGCTAGTGTGAGAAAGCGGATGCCCAGGCGTATAAAGGACTATCTGATTATATTAAGTGCCGGTTTGTACTTCAGCACTACCGTGCTGGCGGAGCACCAAACCAGCCCGGAACGTTTCACCCTCTTGAGTCGTGCGGGAGCTGTTCAACTGGACACTCATTTTGACAAGGCCCAGCGCCAGTGGCTGCAGAACAAACGTGAACTCACGCTGGGGACATCCAAACCTGATTACCCGCCCTTCGACCTCACTTCCAGCGGCCATGACTACGAAGGCCTTACCGCCGACTACGCAGGATTACTGGCCAAGGCACTCTCCCTGCCAATCAATGTGATGCGCTACCCCTCCCGAGCGGCGGCCATTCGTGCCCTGGAAGCCGGGGAAATTGACCTGCTGGGCTCCTCAAACGGGTTTGAAGCTGCGACGCCAAATCTTATCCTCTCCGAACCCTATGCCGTGGACCAGCCGGTGCTGGTCACGCGCGAGGGAGAAACCCGCAGCCTCAGCGAAGGCCTCGATGGGCTGCGCCTGAGCCTTGTCTATCACTACCTGCCGCTCAACGAGGTGGAAAAGCTGTACCCCAAGGCGAGCATCCGCGCCTACCCGTCCTATCAGAATGCCTTGAATGCAGTGGCCTTCGACCAGGCGGATGTGTTTCTCGGTGACACCATTTCCACCCATTACATGATCAACAAGGGCTATCTCAAAAACATTCGCATGGCCAACTTCGGCAAGCATGAAGCTTATGGCTTCAGTTTTGCCATGCGCCAGGACAACCGGATGCTACTCAGCATTGTCGATTCAGTCCTGGCCTCGGTGCCCATCAACGAAAGGGAAAGCATTGCCAAGCGCTGGAGCGCCGGCAGCGACATCCTGCTGACCGACAAGAAGCTGCAACTGACCCAGCGCGAAGAGCGCTGGCTCAAAGAGCATCCGGTGGTCACCGTGGTCGTCAACGAAACTTTCGCGCCCCTGACGTTCTTCGATGCAGACGGCAATTTTCGCGGTATCACCGCCGATCTGCTGGAGTTGATACGCCTGCGCACGGGCCTGCGTTTTTCGATCCAGCGCGGTCGGGACGTCAACGCGATGATCCACCAGGTGGCAACCCAGAACGTCGATATGATCGGAGCCATCGTTCCAAGCAACGAACGAGACTCACAGCTGAATTTCAGCCGCCCCTACCTCGAAAACTCCTATGTGCTGTTGACGCGCAAAGAGCCAGGGGCGCCCGCTAACATGGAGCAAATGGCAGGAAAGCGCCTGGCGCTAACCCAGGGCAACCCCTTGGCCGCAACCCTGCGCAGGGACTTTCCTGGCATTCACCTGGTGGAAACCAGTGATACATTCAGAGCATCTGAGCTGCTCGCACAGGGACAAGTGGAGGGGGCAGTGAACAGCCTGGTGATCGCCAACTACTTCCTGTCTTCCCAGGTTTTCCAGGACCGCCTGCAAATCAGCGCCAGCATCGGCACCACCCCCGCGACCTTCACTCTGGCCACCTCGCGCCAAGCCACGGAATTGAGCTCGATCATCGACAAGGCCCTGCTCAGCATTGCCCCGGATGAAATGGGTGTGATCAACAGTCGCTGGCGTGGCTACACCGCCGCCTCCGACAGCTATTGGCGTAATTACCATCAACTGATCGCGCGCATAATCATTGGCACCGGGCTGTTGCTATTGATTTCCCTGGCCTGGAACGCCTACATGCGTCGCCAGATCAAGCATCGAAAAATGGCCGAACGCGCCCTCAACGATCAGTTCGAGTTCATGCGTGCACTGGTCAATGAAACGCCCCATCCGATCTACGTGCGCGACCGCAATGGGTTGTTGCAGACCTGTAACGACAGCTACCTGCAGGTGTTCGACGTCAAGCGCGAAGAGGTGATCGGCAAAAGCGTGACCCAGATGACCATGGCGCTGGCGTCGGAGGCAGCCCAATATCATGCTGACTATCTGCGTGTGGTGGCCGAGGGTAACCCGCTGATCCTCGATCGCAGCCTGCATATCCACGACAAGAAACTGACCATCTATCACTGGATCCTTCCCTACCGCGACTCTACGGGTGAAGTCCAGGGCATCATCGGTGGCTGGATCGATATCAGTGACCGACGCCAGCTATTCGATGAACTACGCGCTGCCAAGGAGCGTGCCGACGAAGCCAACCGCGCCAAGAGCACGTTCCTGGCTACCATGAGCCACGAGATTCGCACCCCGATGAACGCTGTGATCGGCATGCTCGAACTGACGCTCAAGCGCGCCGACCAAGGACACCTTGACCGTCCGGCGATCGAGGTAGCGTACAACTCGGCCAGAGACCTGCTGGAGCTGATCGGTGACATTCTCGACATCGCGCGTATCGAGTCCGGCCGCCTCAGCCTGGCGCCGGAGCGCGTCAACCTGCGGGAGGTAATTGAATCAGTGGTGCGCGTCTTCGACGGTCTCGCACGGCAGAAAACCCTCAGCCTGCTGCTGGAGTTCAAACCCGACCTGAACGATATCGAGGTGCTGATAGACCCACTGCGCTTCAAGCAGGTGCTATCGAACCTTGTGAGCAACGCGATCAAGTTCACCGAACAAGGGCAGGTCAAGATCAAGGTCGAGCTGCAGCCTACCCAGGCCCCGGAGCAGATCGAGCTGAAACTGGTGGTGGAAGATACCGGCATCGGCATCAGCCGGGATGACCAACAGCGCCTGTTCGAACCCTTTGCCCAGGCGGACAACTCCGGGCAACTGGCGCGCAGTGGCGCGGGCCTGGGGCTGGTGATCTGCCGCAGCCTGTGCGCGATGATGGGCGGCCAATTGAGCCTGAGCAGCGTGCCCATGGTGGGCACCCAGGTGCACGTCAACCTGAGCATGCCTCGCCTGCAAGCGATCCAGGCGGCGGGTGAACACACGCCGCCAACGCCGGCCACCGCACGGGTGCTTAACGTACTGGTGGTAGACGACCACCCGGCGAATCGCCTGCTGATGTGCCAGCAATTGGGCTACCTGGGGCATAAATTCATCGCCGCCGAGCACGGAGCCGCAGGGTTCCAGGCCTGGCGTAAAGAGCATTTCGACCTGGTAATTGCCGACTGCAACATGCCCATCATGAATGGCTACGAACTGAGCCGTTCAATCCGTGAATATGAGCAACGCGAACAATTGGTGCCCTGCGTGGTACTGGGCTTTACCGCCAACGCCCAGCCGGAGGAAAGGCAACGGTGCGTGCAAGCCGGCATGGATGACTGCCTGTTCAAACCCATCAGCCTTACCATATTAGAGCGCCAACTGGCACATATCGTCCCTGAAGCCGTGCCCCAACGGCTGGACCTCGAATGCCTGGAAGCGCTGACCGGCGGTGATCCACAGTTGAGTCGACGCTTGCTGGAGGAGCTGCTGAGCAGCAGCCTTCACGACCGCAGGGTCCTTATCGAACTGCGGGATCGACACGCGCCCCCCTCGGACATCATTGAGCAAGCCCACAAGATCAAGGGTGCCGCCCGCATCGTTCAAGCCCATTCGTTGGCGGGGCAATGCGAAACCTTGGAGCAAACCTGTTCTCGCAATGACGAGTGGGCCGTGATCGAAAGCGGCATCAGGGCCCTGGAACAGCTCATGCTGGAATTGGAGAAGATGCTGCGGGCTCAACTGGATGAGCTGCAAGACCCATAGCACCAAGGCCCGTCGTGGCGGGAGCGAGTAAATACGCTCCTACCGCGACCAGCATAAGTACCCACCGCTTCAGCAGTCGGTCAACTGCAGGAAAATCTCCGCCAGCCGCTCAATCCCCACCTGGTCCTGAGGGGTAAAGCGGCCCAGCAATGGGCTGTCGAGATCAAGGACACCAATCAGTTGGCCGTCCTTGACCAATGGCACCACCAATTCACTGTTCGAAGCGCTGTCGCAGGCGATATGGCCTGGGAACGCGTGCACGTCCTCCACGCGCTGGGTTTTCCGTGAGGCCGCAGCCGCACCACACACACCGCGACCAAACGGAATGCGCACACAGGCGATCTGCCCCTGAAAGGGCCCAAGCACCAGCTCTTCGTTACGATTGAGGTAAAAGCCAGCCCAGTTCAAGTCATCCAACTGGTTGAACAGGAACGCGGAAAACTGCGCACTGTTGGCAATAAAATCGCGCTCATCAGCCAGCAATGACTCCAGTTGCGCGCAGAGCATGGCATAGCCATCAAGGCCGCTGCCGGCCTGTTGTAAATCGATCATGGTTGACGTTCCAGCAATTTAAGACCCACCCAGTAACGGGCGAATTGATAGGCGCACCGGCCATTGCGGTTGCCGCGCCCAGTGGCCCAACGCACCGCGAGAACGTCAAGCTGCTCATCGCGTTGCCACTGCAAGCCGGCCTTGCTGGCCAACTCACCGATCCAGTGTTCCACCACATCCAGGAAATGCTCCTGGGTAAAGGGGTAGAACGACAACCACAAGCCAAAACGATCCGACAAGGCAATCTTGTCTTCAACCGCCTCGCTCGGGTGCAATTCGCCGTCCACGCGTTTCCAGTTGTCATTGTCGCTCTGGTTTTCCGGCACAAGGTGGCGACGGTTGGACGTGGCGTACAGCAGCACGTTTTCCGGCGCCTGTTCCAGGGAACCATCCAGCACGCTCTTGAGCACGCGATAGTCACCTTCGCCGGCCTCGAACGATAGGTCATCGCAAAACAAAATGAAGCGTTGTGGTAGCTTGACCAGTTGCTCGACCACCCGCGGCAGGTCAGCCAGGTGGTCACGCTCGATCTCGATAAGACGCAGGCCGGCGTTGGCGTGCTGGGCGAGCAAGGCCCGGACCATGGAAGACTTGCCGGTGCCACGCGAACCCCATAACAGCGCATGGTTGGCGGGTAACCCATCGAGGAACTGTTGGGTGTTGCGCGCCAGTTGTTCACGTTGTTTGTCGACACCGATCAGGTCCGACAGGCGCATGTCCAGGCTCACTTCCAACGGTAACAGGAAGCCATTGCGACCTTCGCGCTGCCAACGGGCGGCCAGGCATTGGTGCCAGTCGATCGCCTGGCGTGGGGCGGGTAACAACGGTTCCAGGCGAGCCAGCACCGCGTCGGCGCGCTCAAGAAAGGCATTCAATCGAGAATCCACAGCTATTCCTCTGGCAACTTCTTGCAAAAGATGGCGTATTGGCAACCCTGCGGCAAACTGCAGGGCTGCATCAAACAAACGATTCATGCCGGGCGAGCAAAAGCTTGTGGATGTTCAGCTATGCTTGCCGGGCGAAGGGAAACGCTAAGTGGTTCAACACTCGATGGATATCAAGTTCGCCCACCGCTTGTCTTATAAACAAGCCAGATTGACTGTGCTGGTCGGTTTCGTCTTGGGAACCCTGCTCAGTCTGATCCAAATCGGCATTGATTATGCCAGTGAAGACGCATCCATCAACCGTGAAATACGCTCACTGATTGAAATCAGCCATAACCCGGCGTCAAGAATCGCCTACAACATCGATGCCGAACTCGCCCAGGAACTGACCTTGGGCCTGCTGCACTCCCCCGCCATCATCCGCGCGCAGTTGATCGACAACAATGGCGTGGTGCTGGCCGACGTCAACCGTCCGCGCAAGGAAAGCAACTATCGGCCGGTCAGCGACTTTCTGTTTGGTGCCAATCGCCAATTCGAAGACCGACTGTTTCTCAGCCATATGCCCAACGACTCCCTTGGTGTGCTACGCCTGGACGTCGATACTTATGCCTTTGGCAGCCGTTTCCTGCATCGCGCCGAGATCACTCTGCTCAACGGCTTCGCCCGCAGCCTGCTGCTCACCGGGATTTTGCTCGGCCTGTTCTACGTAATGCTCACCCAACCGCTGGTGCGCATTATCCGCGAGCTGAGCACACGCAAACAGGCGCGCCTGGATTGCCCACCGGGGCATGAACACGATGAAATCGGCGTGCTGGTCAGCGTCGCCAACCAACAATTCGAAAACATGGAAACCGAGATCCAGCAACGGCGCCATGCCGAAGATCGCCTCACGGAGTATCTGGGGCAACTGGAAAATATCGTTTCTGCGCGCACCCTCGAACTCAAGGCCAGCAACCAACGCTTGAGCCAGTCCAATGATGAGCTGGAGGCGGCGAAAATGACTGCCCTGGGCATGGCTCAGGCACGGGCAGCATTCCTGGCCAATATGAGCCATGAAATCCGCACGCCGCTCAATGGGTTGCTGGGTATGATTGCCCTCTCACTGGATAGCCCGCTGACCGCCGAACAGCGCCAGCAACTGTCCATTGCCCATGACTCAGGCAAAGTGCTGGTGGAGTTGCTCAACGATATTCTTGACCTGTCCAAGTTCGACGCCGGCCAGCTGGAACTGGAGCATATCCCGTTCGACCTGGGCTCATTGGTGGAAGACACCGCCAACCTGCTATCGCAAAATGCCGCTCCGAGTGTGGAACTGACCTGTCTGATCGACCCGCAATTTCCCGCCCAGGTGGTCGGCGACCCTACCCGTGTGCGGCAGATCGTCAGTAACTTGCTCTCCAACGCCTTGAAGTTCACCCGCTTTGGCCGCGTCGATGTGCGCCTGCGCGCCTTGGAAGGTCGGGTCAGCATTGAAGTGTGCGATACCGGCATTGGCATCGCCCAGGAAGCCCAGGTGAAAATTTTCCAGCCGTTCACCCAGGCCGGCGCTGGCATTACCCGCCAGTTTGGCGGAACGGGATTGGGCCTGGCGTTGACTCATAACCTGTGCGAAGCCATGCAAGGCCGCTTGAGTATCAGCTCGGAGGTGGGCTTTGGCAGCCAGTTCTGCGCCGACCTTCCACTGCCCGCACATTTGCCTGCCATGCACTATGCACCGCTCACGGGCGAGGTGATCGCCATTACCAACGCCGGCGGAGGGCTAACGGAGCTGCTCACCACGCTATTGCCCTCTTGGGGGCTGACACCGCGCTGCTATTCCCAGGACGATGATTTGAGCGGGCTGGTGCCCGACCTGTTGATCACCGACTGCCCTGAATGCTTGTTCCGCTTGCGCCCGGGCATCAGCGCGCCGATTCTGCTGGTTACCGCCTATGGCAACTTTTTGCCCAGCGAAGAAGTCACGGCCCTGGCGCCGCTGCAGCAACAAGCGCGCCCATTGAGCCGCAACGCGCTGTACCAGATCCTGCAACGCAACCTGCGCAGCGGCGCGCAACTGGTGCTCGACCCGGTCCAGATAGAAACCGCACCGCTTGCGCACCGCGCGCGCATCCTGCTGGTGGAGGACAACGCAGTCAATCAACTGGTGGCCAAGGGCATGCTCAGCAAGCTCGGGTGTGAGGTGATCGTCGCGGCCCATGGCGGCGAAGCCCTCAAGCTTCTGGAGGACCAGCGCTTCGACTTGGTGTTGATGGACTGCAACATGCCTGTGATGGATGGCTATGAGGCCAGCCGACAAATTCGCCGCAGCGGGCGTTGGCCGGACTTGCCCATTGTTGCCTTGACCGCCAACGCGATGGCCGAAGAACGCGAGCGTTGCCGGGCCGCGGGAATGAACGATTACCTGGCCAAGCCGTTTCGCCGGGAAGAACTCAACGCCTTACTGGAACTGTGGGTACCTAAAACAACCAGCCTCTGATGGGTACCCGCAATATTGCGGTCATTTGAGCAGGGCTTCGATCTCCTGGGTCAAGTCCTGGGGCTTGGTGGTTGGCGCAAAACGCTTGACCTGCTTGCCATCACCGCCAATGAGAAACTTGGTGAAGTTCCACTTGATGTTCTTGGAACCCAGCAGCCCCGGGGCCTGTTTTTTCAACTGCACAAACAACGGGTGGGCATCGCTGCCATTGACGTCGATTTTCTTGAACAGCGGAAAACTGACACCAAAGTTCAGCTCGCAGAACTCGGATATCGCGCCTTCATTGCCGGGTTCCTGCTTGCCGAACTGGTTGCAGGGAAAGCCGAGCACCACCAGCCCCTGGTCCTTGTATTGCTGCCAAAGTTGCTCGAGGCCCTTGTACTGCGGGGTGAAGCCGCATTTGCTCGCGGTGTTGACCACCAGAATGGCCTTGCCGGCAAAATCGGCCAAGGTCTTTTGCTCACCCTTGATGGTGGTGCAAGGGATGCTCAGCAGGGAGTCGCTCATGGCAATGCCTCAAGTCAGGGAAAGAAGAGCCTTATTTGTAGGAGCGAGCTTGCTCGCGAAAAACTATCAGACGCCGCGTTCATTCAGGAAACCCGCGGTATCGTTGACGTTTTTCGCGAGCAAGCTCGCTCCTACAGGGACCATGCAAGCCTAGCGCGGCACCAGCTCCAGGCATACCGAATTGATGCAGTAGCGCAGGCCCGTCGGCGGTGGGCCGTCCGGGAACACATGCCCCAAGTGTGCGTCACACTTGGCGCAGGTGACTTCGGTGCGAATCATGCCGTGGCTGACATCGCGGATCTCGACCATCGCGCTGTCGGCGATCGGCTCAAAGAAGCTGGGCCAGCCACAGCCGGAATCAAACTTCGCCTTGGAATCGAACAGCGGCTCGTTGCAGCAGATGCAGTGGTAGACGCCGTCGGTCTTGGTGGCGTTGTACTTGCCGCTGAACGGTCGCTCGGTACCCTTGAGACGGCACACGTTGTACTGTTCCGGATCGAGCATCGCCTTCCATTCATCTACAGTTTTCTGCAACTTATCCATCGATACACCTCGGCAACTGAAAAACCCTGATCTGTGTCTTTTCCATGGATCAGGCGGCACGTATGATTGCGCCTCTTCAAAACGCCAGTCTGGCACCCGCGCCATCGGCATTCAAACGTATTTATGGGTGCGGGCCGTGCAGGCTTCACCCTACGGTAGTGCCTACGCCGTCGGGATCGTTCATTTTCAGGATCACATCGCCATGCAGGTCAGCAAATCGAACAAGCTCGCCAACGTCTGCTATGACATTCGCGGCCCAGTGCTCAAGCACGCCAAACGCCTGGAAGAGGAAGGCCATCGCATCCTCAAGCTGAACATTGGCAACCCGGCGCCGTTTGGTTTCGAAGCGCCGGACGAAATCCTCCAGGATGTGATCCGCAACCTGCCGACCGCCCAGGGTTACAGCGACTCCAAGGGCCTGTTCAGCGCGCGCAAGGCGGTGATGCAGTACTACCAGCAGAAGCAGGTCGAAGGCGTCGGCATCGAGGACATCTACCTGGGCAACGGCGTGTCCGAGCTGATCGTGATGTCCATGCAGGCGTTGCTCAACAATGGCGATGAAGTACTGGTGCCAGCCCCGGATTACCCGCTGTGGACCGCCGCCGTGACCTTGGCGGGCGGCCACCCGGTGCATTACCTGTGTGATGAGGGCGCCGACTGGTTCCCGGACCTGGCCGACATCAAGGCCAAGATCACACCCAACACCAAGGCCCTGGTGATCATCAACCCGAACAACCCCACTGGCGCCGTGTACTCCAGGGAAGTATTGCTGGGCATGCTGGAACTGGCGCGTCAGCACAACCTGGTGGTGTTCTCCGACGAGATCTACGACAAGATCCTCTACGATGACGCCGTGCATATCTGCACTGCCTCCCTGGCCCCGGACCTGCTGTGCCTGACCTTCAATGGCCTGTCCAAGTCCTACCGCGTGGCGGGTTTCCGCTCCGGCTGGATCGCCATCTCCGGCCCCAAGCACAATGCGCAAAGCTACATCGAAGGCATCGACATGCTGGCCAACATGCGCCTGTGCGCCAACGTACCGAGCCAGCACGCGATCCAGACCGCCCTCGGCGGCTACCAGAGCATCAACGACCTGATCCTGCCCCAAGGTCGCCTGCTGGAGCAACGTAACCGCACCTGGGAGTTGCTCAACGCTATCCCCGGCGTGAGCTGTGTGAAGCCCATGGGCGCGCTTTACGCATTCCCGCGGATCGACCCGAAAGTCTGCCCGATCCTCAACGACGAGAAGTTCGTGCTCGACCTGCTGCTGTCGGAAAAACTGCTGGTCGTGCAAGGTACCGCCTTCAACTGGCCATGGCCGGATCACTTCCGCGTGGTGACATTGCCACGTGTGGATGACCTGGAGATGGCGATTGGTCGCATCGGTAACTTCCTGAAGTCCTATCGCCAGTAAGGCAATTGACGCTGTACGACTCACAAAGGGTCGTACAGCGATTATCTGGCAACACTTCTGTGTCACTTACTTGCGGTTGTACTTCATTTGGCCCCTGCCAATGACGTGCCCCCTATAATCACGGGGCGACAGGGTAGCATCGGGTCGATCAGGGCTGACAATACAGGTCGGAAAATCCCTTCAAGGCCCTACGCCAACGGTGTAGGACACAGTTTGAAATAGTCCCCCGGTTGAATCACCCCATGCCGCACCTTATATACCCCGCAGTGAGCGACATATTAAGCATGAGGAGAATTCTACAACCATGATGCGCATCCTGCTGTTCTTGGCCACTAACCTGGCAGTCGTACTGATTGCCAGCGTCACCCTGAGCCTTTTTGGCTTCAACGGGTTCATGGCGGCCAATGGGGTTGATCTGAACCTCAATCAGCTGCTGATTTTCTGTGCAGTCTTTGGTTTTGCCGGTTCGCTGTTCTCGCTGTTCATCTCCAAGTGGATGGCAAAGATGAGCACCAGCACCCAGATCATTACGCAACCACGCACTCGCCATGAACAATGGCTGATGCAAACCGTGGAGCAGTTGTCTCAAGAAGCAGGCATCAAAATGCCCGAAGTCGGGATTTTCCCGGCTTATGAGGCCAACGCCTTTGCGACCGGCTGGAACAAGAACGACGCGCTGGTGGCCGTGAGCCAGGGCCTGCTGGAGCGGTTTTCGCCCGACGAAGTCAAGGCGGTGCTGGCCCACGAGATCGGTCACGTGGCCAACGGTGACATGGTCACCCTGGCGCTGGTACAGGGCGTGGTGAACACCTTCGTGATGTTCTTTGCGCGGATCATCGGCAACTTCGTCGACAAGGTCATCTTCAAGAACGAAGAAGGCCGTGGTATTGCCTACTTCGTGGCGACCATTTTCGCCGAGCTGGTCCTGGGCTTCCTGGCCAGCGCCATCGTGATGTGGTTCTCGCGCAAACGCGAGTTCCGCGCAGATGAAGCCGGCGCACGCCTGGCAGGCACCAGCGCAATGATCGGCGCGCTGCAACGCTTGCGCTCCGAACAGGGCCTGCCGGTGCATATGCCCGACAGCCTGACCGCCTTCGGCATCAACGGCGGCATCAAGCAGGGCCTGGCTCGCCTGTTCATGAGCCACCCGCCGCTGGAAGAGCGGATTGACGCACTGCGTCGCCGGGGCTGATAGCCGGATGACTCAACAAGGGGGCGATCTGATCGCCCCTTTTTTGTGCCTGCTGATTTCACCGCTCGCCCCTACAAAAGGAAAAACCCTTTTAGCGCCTGGTCAGCCGATAAGCACGCTCTTCAAGGCGAGTAACACCGTCCTGCAGGAACTTTCCGCTCTCCCTCAGGATGTCCCGCTCCTCCAGCCGCTCCAACGCCCAATGCAGTGCAAATAGCACCTGCACTTCCTCGTCCGTGACAGCAAAGGGTGGGCCGGCCTTCTGCCCCTGGTCGTAATCGAGGGTAATCAGCAACCCCTGGCAGCCTGAGGGCAGCAAGGCATTCAGATGCTCTGCGTATTGCGCGCGCATCAGTGGCGGCAATGCTATCAACGCTGCGCGGTCATAAACGGCGCTGCAACCGGCCAGCGCCCCGGCATCGAGGCTAAAGAAATCGCCACACCACAGCTCGATCATGCTGGCCTGGTAGACCTTGAAGGCGCCCTGCTGACTGACGTGCGGCACAAGCCCCTGCTCGCTGAAGAACGCCTCAACCGCCTGCTCCGACAGCTCCACGCCCACTACCTGGTACCCCTGGCTCTTGAGCCATACCAAGTCAAGGCTTTTGCCACATAACGGCACCAGCACTTTTGCCCCCTCGGCCACCCCCAGCCTTGGCCAGTGCCTCTGCAAATAGGGATTAACCTCGTGCTGATGGAAACCGATCTGATTGCTCGCCCAGCGGTCCTGCCAAAATTCAGGCTGCATGAATCACTCCGAAAATTCGATCAAAAGGCGCTAAAACTTATATTAGATTTAGATCGATGATCTGATTGAAGATGGCTCCATCTTAACCCTCAGGACTCTGCTCATGCTCCCCAGCCTGTTTATCTCCCACGGCTCGCCCATGCTGGCCTTGCAACCCGGGGCCAGCGGTCCTGCGCTGCAGCGCCTCGCTGCCGAACTGCCACGGCCCAAAGCCATTGTGGTGGTGTCGGCGCATTGGGAAAGCCCGGACCTGCTGGTCAGCGGCAGTGCTGCCCCCGAAACCTGGCACGACTTCGGTGGCTTTCCGCGCGAGCTGTTTGCGGTGCAATACCCCGCGCCGGGTGACCCGCAGCTGGCCAGTGAGATCGTCGAACTGCTGCACGCCGACGGTCTGGCTGCACGTATTGACGAGCAACGCCCCTTCGACCACGGCACCTGGGTCCCGCTGTCGCTGATGTACCCGGCAGCGGACATCCCGGTGGTACAAGTGTCCTTGCCCAGCCGCCTGGGCCCGGCTTTGCAGACTCGAGTCGGGCATGCACTCGCGAGCCTGCGCGAACAGGGTGTGCTGCTGATCGGCTCCGGCAGCATCACCCACAACCTGGGCGAACTGGATTGGCGCGCCGGGCCGGAGACGATCACACCGTGGGCCCGGGAATTTCGCGACTGGGTGGTCGACAAACTAGCGGCCAATGACGACGCCGCCTTGCATGACTATCGCCGCCAGGCGCCACATGCCGTGCGCAGCCATCCCAGCGATGAACATTTGCTGCCGCTGTACTTTGCGCGGGGTGCGGGCGCAGATTTCAGCGTGGCGCACCAAGGCTTCACACTGGGTGCCTTGGGCATGGATATCTATCGCTTTGGCTGACACCGTTATACCTGTGGGAGCTGGCTTGCCTGCTCTCACAGTTGATCGCGTCGGAGCCTAAAACATGAGGCGAAAAAAAATCCCCGAACCAGTCGGGGATTTTTTATGTGCGATCAATCAGCCCAAGGGCGGATCAATCTTCGCGGTAGCGACGCAGCTTGAGCTGCTTACCGGCAACGCGAGTGTCTTTCAGCTTGGCCAGCAGTTTTTCCAGGCCGTCTTCCGGCAGCTCCACCAGGGAGAAGCTGTCACGCACCTGGATGCGACCGATGGCTTCACGTGCCAGGCCACCCTCGTTGAGGATAGCACCCAGCAGGTTCTTGGCCGCGATACCATCACGCGCACCCAGCGCGGTACGGCAACGAGCACGGCCTTCAGCCAATGGCACTGGAGCACGACGCTCACGGTCACCACGGTCTGGACGGTCACCGGAACGCTCTGGACGATCACCGCGTGGCGCGCTGTTCGGAACCAGTGGACGTTCCTTTTCGATGGCTGCCAGGGTCAGGGCCTGACCATTGGTAGCTTTGCGCAGCAGGGCTGCAGCCAGGGCACGCGGGGTGCAACCGATATCGGCGGTCAGGCGGTCCAGCAGGTCGCCGTGGGTCGATTCAGCGTCAGCCACCAGTGGCGCCAGGCTGTTGGTCAGTTTCTTGATGCGCGCATCGAGAACGGCCTGGGCATCCGGCAGGCGGACTTCGGCAACTTTCTGGCCGGTAACACGCTCGATCACTTGCAGCATGCGGCGCTCACGTGGAGTCACCAGCAGCAATGCACGACCTTCGCGACCGGCACGGCCAGTACGGCCGATACGGTGAACGTAGGACTCTGGATCGTAAGGCATGTCAACGTTGAACACGTGGGTGATACGTGGAACGTCGAGGCCACGGGCAGCAACGTCGGTCGCCACAACGATGTCCAGACGGCCATCCTTGAGGGAGTCGATCACGCGCTCACGCTGGTTCTGGGCAATGTCACCGTTCAGCGCAGCGGCTTTGTAGCCTTTGGCTTCCAGAGCGCTGGCCAGGTCCAGGGTCGCTTGCTTGGTGCGCACGAACATGATCAGGGCGTCGAAGTCTTCGACTTCCAGCAGGCTCAATACAGCCGAGGTCTTCTGGTCAGCGTGAACCAACAGGTGAGCCTGTTCGATCGCGGTAACGGTCTGGGTCTTGGTCTGGATCTTAACGTGCTCCGGATCGCGCAGGTGGCGTTCGGCAATGGCACGGATGGACTGCGGCAGGGTAGCCGAGAACAGTACGGTCTGACGGGTCGCTGGCAGTGCCTTGAAGATGACTTCCAGGTCATCCATGAAGCCCAGCTTCAACATTTCGTCAGCTTCGTCCAGAACCAGGTGGTTCACGGTCGACAGGACTTTTTCGTCACGACGCAGGTGGTCGCACAGACGGCCCGGAGTGGCGACAACGATCTGTGCGCCATTACGGATTGCCTTGAGTTGTGGGCCCATAGGCGCGCCGCCGTAAACGGCCACAACAGTTACACCCGGCATTTGCTTGGCGTAGGTTTCAAAGGCGGTTGCTACTTGCAGCGCCAACTCACGGGTTGGCGCCAGGATCAGGGCTTGCGGCTCGCGCTTGGCAGGATCGATGCAATGCAGAATAGGCAGGGCGAACGCGGCGGTTTTACCGGTACCGGTTTGCGCCTGGCCAATCATGTCCTTACCGGCCATGATGATCGGGATCGATTGCTGCTGAATCGCCGAAGGTTCTTCGTAGCCGGTCGCTGCGACGGCTGCAAGAATATTCGGGTTAAGATTAAAAGCGGCGAAGCCGCCGGTTTCCTGGGTCATGGGTCTGCCTCTAAGTGCATCCGCAAAGACCCATGCTCCAAAGCTGCGCATGCCGTGTTGAGACTCAAGAGTCGCCCTGGCTGCTTTGTCGGCGGGGATTTGCGAAAACGAATGAATGAAAAAGATTCGTCAAGGAAGAGTCCGCTGTGCGGACGTGCAGCCGAAGCTGACTTCGGGGAATTGCGCTACCTAAACGCGGCCCGGTTAAAGGCCGGCGCGCACTATACCGGAAATAGCTGAAAAAGGGAGCTTTTTTTATCGCCAGGCGCCGATAAACCGCACTGGGTCACGCGCTTTGCAGATCCGTGCGCCAGGGTCTATTTTTCAAAGGCCCGGCCCTGTTGGTCATCGAGCTTAAACGGTTCACCCACCCATTGAGACCCTTTGGTCTGAAACCTCACCTGCGCCCCGAGGGCACACCCGATGAATCAAGCCAGCAGTAGCCGTGTCAGCCGCGCACTTGAGGGCCATGTTCTATTGCTAGGCCTGGACCGCGTGGCCAAGCGCAACGCCTTTGACCTGGATTTGCTCAATGACCTGAGCCTGGCCTATGGCGAATTTGATCGAAACGATGACGCACGTGTGGCCGTGGTGTTTGCCCATGGCGATCACTTCACCGCAGGGCTGGACCTGGCCAATGTCAGCGGCGTAATGGCCGGCGGCTGGCAACCGCCGCTGGGAGGGTGCGACCCGTGGGGGGTGTTTGCCGGCCCGCGCGTGAGCAAGCCGGTAATCGTCGCCGCCCAAGGTTACTGTCTGACCATCGGTATCGAGTTGATGCTGGCGGCAGATATCAACCTCTGCGCCAGCAATACCCGCTTTGCCCAGATGGAGGTGCAACGCGGCATCTTTCCGTTTGGCGGCGCGACATTGCGCTTCCATCAGATTGCCGGCTGGGGCAATGCGATGCGCTGGCTGCTCACCGGCGACGAATTCGACGCCCATGAGGCCCTGCGCCTGGGGTTGGTGCAGGAAGTGATGGCCAGTGAAGACCTGTTGCCCCGTGCCATTGAATTGGCCAACCGCATTGCGCGCCAGGCGCCGCTGGGTGTGCAGGCCACGTTGATGTCGGCACGCCTGGCGCGCATGGAGGGTGAGGCCGTCGCAGCCGCCGCGCTGCCGCCCATGGTGGGTAAACTGCTCAACAGTGAGGATGCCAAGGAGGGTGTTCGGGCGATGGTCGAGAAGCGGCCCGGGGTGTTCAAGGGAATTTGACCAAACTGAATTAGCCGTCGCTAGTGAGGGCCTCTTCGCGGGCAAGCCCGCTCCCACAGGGGATTGCATTTTAACCAGAGTGCAATTCGACTGTGGGCTTGCCCGCGAAAGCGTCCGAACTGACAACTAAGTTGCTGGCCGAATCGCCTTGATCAACGGCTGCAACGAATACCCCAATCGCGGCGCCAAGGCTTCGGCGCGGGCTGACAGCGCATCCAGGTCCAGCACCTGATCCAGCTCCGAAGGCACCAATAGAATCACATTGCCCTCCTTCACCGGCAGCTCCCAGTAATGCCGGTGGTACAACCCACGCAGCAACGCCGCCCCCAGCGGTTTGCCGTCATCGGTGGCCCACTGGTTGATCACCAGCCAGCCGCCGGGGTTGAGTTTCTTCTGACAGTTTTCCAGGAAGGTCCAGGCCAGATGCCCCACGCCCGGGCCGACATCGGTGTAGAGGTCGACGAAAATCAGATCGGCCGCTTCAGCACTGTCGAGCAATTGCAGCGCGTCACCAATGCGGATGTACAAGCGCGGATCGTCATCCAGCCCCAGATATTCAATCGCCAGGCGCGGTACATCGGGGCGCAGCTCAATGGCTTCGACATCCTCCAGCGCCAGGAACTTGAGGCATGCCTGGGTCAACGTGCCCGCGCCCAGGCCGAGGAACAACGCACTTTCCGGCTGTTCATGGCACAACGCGCCGATCAGCATCGCGCGGGTGTAGTCGTATTCCAGCCAGCTCGGGTCAGCGGTGAACACACAGCTTTGCTCGATGGCGTCGCCAAATTCGAGAAAGCGGTAATCAGCCACTTCAAGCACACGGATCATGCCGAATTCATCATGGACTTCGGCCAGCAGGCGCTCGACACGCTCCTCGCTCATCACTACTCCTAAAGGGTTTACCGCACGACAAAGGCGCGATTGTCGGCCAAGCGGCAACCACAGGTCACGCACTAATTGCTGCTAACATTGGCGCCCTAACATCCACCTGCAAACGAGTTCATGATGAGCCACCCCTGGAGTCCCGATAGCTGGCGAGCCCTGCCGATCCAGCAGCAACCCCGATACCCGGACGCCGCGCACTTGGAGCAAGTGGAGCAGAGCCTGGCGAGCTACCCGCCCCTGGTGTTTGCCGGCGAAGCCCGCGAATTGCGCCGTCAGTTTGCCGAAGTGACCCAGGGTCGTGCCTTCCTGCTGCAAGGTGGCGATTGCGCCGAGAGCTTCGCCGAGTTTTCCGCCGCGAAGATCCGCGACACCTTCAAGGTGCTGCTGCAGATGGCCATTGTCATGACCTTCGCCGCCGGTTGCCCGGTGGTGAAAGTCGGGCGCATGGCCGGCCAGTTCGCCAAGCCACGTTCGGCCAACGATGAAACCATCGACGGCATCACCCTGCCCGCCTACCGCGGCGATATCGTCAACGGCATCGGCTTCGACGAAAAAAGCCGCGTGCCAGACCCGGACCGCCTGTTGCAGTCCTACCACCAGTCCACCGCCACCCTCAACCTGCTGCGCGCCTTTGCCCAGGGCGGTTTTGCCGACCTGCATCAAGTGCACAAGTGGAACCTGGATTTCATCGCCAACTCCGCCCTCGCCGAAAAGTACAGCCAACTGGCCGACCGCATCGACGAAACCCTGGCCTTCATGCGCGCCTGTGGCATGGACAGCTCGCCGCAATTGCGCGAAACCAGCTTCTTCACCGCCCACGAAGCGTTACTGCTCAACTATGAACAAGCCTTCGTACGCCGCGACAGCCTGACCAACGATTACTACGACTGCTCGGCGCATATGCTGTGGATCGGCGACCGTACCCGTCAGTTGGACGGCGCCCATGTCGAGTTCCTGCGCGGGGTGAACAACCCTATTGGTGTGAAAGTCGGACCGAGCATGAACCCGGACGACCTGATCCGCCTGATCGACATCCTCAACCCGGATAACGACCCTGGCCGCCTCAACCTCATTGCCCGTATGGGTGCAGGCAAGGTCGGCGACCATTTGCCCAACCTGATCCGTGCCGTGCAGCGCGAGGGCAAGCAGGTGCTGTGGAGTTGCGACCCAATGCACGGCAATACCATCAAGGCCAGCAGTGGCTACAAGACCCGCGACTTTGCGCAGATCCTGGGCGAAGTGAAGGATTTCTTCCAGGTGCACCAGGCAGAAGGCAGCTACGCCGGCGGGATCCATATCGAGATGACCGGGCAGAACGTCACCGAATGCATCGGCGGCGCACGGCCGATCACCGAAGACGGCCTGTCGGACCGCTATCACACCCATTGCGACCCACGGATGAATGCCGATCAGTCGCTGGAGTTGGCGTTCCTGATTGCCGAGACCTTGAAACAGGTAAAGCGCTGACGTTTTATCGACGGGGATGACGCCATCGCGGGCAAGCCCGGCTCCCACATTTGAACGCGTTTCTCTGTGGGAGCCGGGCTTGCCCGCGATAGGGTCTTAAAGGCTGACGTCCCGGTTCAGCATCGCAGCCCTCAACCGGGCAGCACTGGGCCGCTGGCAATTGAGCTGGATCTGTTCCAGCCCTAGCCAGTCGGCCATCTTTCGCAGGTTCAAGGCCAGCGCCAACATACCTTCCTCATCCAGCCCAGGTTCTTCCTCGTGCACGGCATGCACGGCCAGGCGCCCATGGGCACGCTCGGCCCGCAGGTCGACGCGTGCGGCAATGCGTTCGTTGTGGAGAAACGGCAGGACGTAATAGCCATACACGCGTCTTTCTTGCGGCGTGTAGATCTCCAGGCGATAGCGAAATTCGAACAAGCGCTCGGTGCGGCTGCGCTCCCATATCAGCGAATCGAACGGCGACAACAATGCACTGGCCGGCACGTTGCGCGGCAGTTTGGGCGCCGCCAGGCAATAGGCTGGTTGTTTCCAGCCCCGCACCTGGCACGCCAGCAGTTGCCCATCCTCGACCAGCTCGACCAAGCGGTTGCGGCTGTCGGCGGGGTCGAGGCGGAAATAATCGCGCAGGTCTTTTTCAGTGGCGACACCCAATGCAGTCGCACTGTGCAACAGCAAGCCACGCTGCGCTTCACCTTCACTCATGGAGACCCTGAGCACCTCTGCGGGAATAACACGCTCGGGCAGATCATAAAGCCGCTCAAACCCTCGACGACCGGCAACCGTAACCAGGCCAGCGGCGAACAGCCATTCCAGCGCGTGCTTTTCATCACTCCAATCCCACCAGGGCCCGGCACGCTCCTCGCGGGTCGACAAGCTACCCGCCCCCACGGCGCCCTGCTGTTCGACGGTGCGCAATACGCGCTGAATCGTCGCCTGCTGCTCACGGCCAAAACGTGCCATCTGCGAATAGATCCCCTGCCCTTGCCGGGCGCGCTCCATACGCCAACCCATCAGCGGGTACAGCGTCAAGGGCAGCAGCGACGCCTCATGCCCCCAGTATTCAAACAGAGTACGCCGCCGCCCCAGGCTCCAGGCCGCCTGCTCAAGAATCGATGGGGAATAAGAACCAAGGCGGGAAAACACGGGCAGGTAGTGGGAACGCACCAGCGCATTGACCGAGTCGATCTGTAAAACGCCCAGGCGTTCGATCAAGCGGTTGAGGTGCGTGGCCTTTATCTGTGCAGGCGCCTGACGCCCGGAAAACCCCTGGGCAGCCAGCGCCATGCGTCGAGCTTGCTTGAGTGAAATACACAGGTCGGCGGGCATGGCGATCTCCATTGAGGCTCGCCCCCTACCCTACTGCATCCGGACTTATTTTCGCAGCGGGTCTTCCCAGAAATGCCTATGGCTTTCCTGGGCGACGTCGGCGCGATTGAGCCCGATGTCCTTGAGTGCGTCATCGCTCAGGGTCGCCAGCATCTGCCGCTCCTGATGCAACAGCTGCCAACGCGCGAATCTGTGAAACAGCCCGGAAAACAGCCAGTTATCCGTCGATATGAAACCTTTTTGACCTTTCATCTTCTCGCCCTCCAGTGGGGATGACGACAGTGTGTGCCTGGCATTATGATCAATCCAACGAATGTTTCTTATGCATTACATCTCAGAGATTGATCAATTGTCCGCCTATCCCAGCATCGACACAGACGTGCTGCGCACCTTCGTCGCCATTGCCGACCAGGGCGGTTTCACCCGTGCCGGCGAGACGGTCAATCGCACTCAATCGGCGGTTAGCATGCAGATGAAGCGTCTGGAAGAAGACGTGTTGCAGCGCAAACTGTTCGAGCGCGATGGCCGGCAGGTACGGCTCACGCCCGAAGGCCAGGTGCTGCTGGGTTATGCGCGGCGCATCCTGAAATTGCACAGTGAAGTGTTCAATACCCTGCGCGAGCCGCATATGGTGGGATTGGTGCGCATCGGCACGCCGGATGACTATCTGATGCGCTTTCTGCCAGGGATCCTGAAAAAGTTCTCCAAAGCCTACCCACTGATTCAAATCGAAATGCACTGCGAAGCATCGACCGTATTGATGCAACGGCGGGACTTGGCGCTGACCGTGATCAGCCGCGAGCCCGGCAATGATCTGGGTGAGTTGTTGCGTACCGAACGCATGGTATGGGCAGCATCACCGTGCTTTTGTGTGGAGGAGCACGATGCCCTGCCCCTGGCGGTGTCCGGCGACGACTGCCTGTACACCCATTGGGCACGTGCCGCATTGGACGCGGCCGGGCGAGATTATCGCCTGGCCTATCACAGCTCTAACGGAGCAGCGATCCTGGCGGTGGTGAGTGCGGGCCTGGCGGCGATGGTCAGCATGGAAAGCCTGGTCACCGACGACCTGCGAGTGCTCGGCAGCGACGAAGGCTTCCCGCCTTTGCCGTCGATGAACCTGCGCTTGCTGCGTAACCCGCAGATGACCTCGCCGATCACCGAGTGCCTGGCGGACTACATCGTCGAAGGCTTCAAACTTTAAAGGTAAGCATCACCGCGCACACCACCAAAAAGCCACAGAACAGGCCGCGCAACAGACGCTCCGGCAAGGCATGAGCCACTTTCACGCCCCAACTGATACTCAGCAGGCCACCCACCGCCAGCGGCAAGCCGATCATCCAGTCCACCTCGTGGTGCCAGGCATAGGTGACCAGGGTCACACCGGTACTGGGCAACGCCAAGGCCAACGACAACCCTTGGGCAACCACTTGAGTAGTGCCGAACACGCTGGTGAGTACCGGTGTGGCCACCACCGCGCCACCGACCCCGAACAGCCCGCCCATGGAGCCGGATGCCGCGCCCAAGACGCCAAGCCAGGGCCAGGAATAACGCATTTGCGTGGTGGGCGGCGCGTTGCGGGTGAACATGCGCAGCAAGTTGTAGGCAGACAGCGCCACCAAGAACGCAATAAAACCAATGCGCATGGCGCCCGCATCCAGCCCCACCGCCCAGATCGATCCCAGCCAGGCAAAGCAAAAGCCGGTCAGCCCCAAGGGTAAGGCGTGACGCAACTCGATGCGGTTACGCTGGTGATAGCGCCACAGGGCGAGCATCACGTTCGGCACGACCATCACCAAAGCGGTGCCCTGGGCAATTTGCTGATCCAGCCCGAACAACACGCCGAGTACCGGGATAGCAATCAGCCCGCCGCCGATGCCAAACAGCCCACCCACGGTGCCCAACACCGCACCCAATGCCAGGTACATCACTAAATCCCACACCGCTCGCTACTCCGCTATTCCAAGCTTGGCATGCTACGCAGTCGGCCCTGGCGCGGAAACGCACAGCAACGCACAATGGCTGTGCCAATTTCGCATAAGCGTCGAGCCATGAACCCCAACACCTTGACCGACCAACTCAGCCTGTTTCTGGATGTGCTGGAAGCCGGTAGTTTTTCCGCCGCCGCGCGCCGCCATCCGCTGACACCTTCCGCCGTAGCCCGGCGTATCGACAGCCTGGAGAACTCAGTGGGCAGCCGCCTGTTCCAACGCAGCACCCATGCGGTGGTGCCCACCTCGGCGGGCCTGGCCTTTGCCGAGCGGGCACGACGGATTGTCAGCGAGTTGCAGCTGGCACGGGCCGAAGCGGTTTCGCTGAGCCATGCGCCGGAAGGGTTGATCCGGGTCGATGCGCCCGCAGCATTCGGCCGCCGGCACCTGGCGCCGGTCATTGCGGACTTTTTGAACCTGTACCCCGGACTGGACGTGCACCTGCACTTGATCGACAGCTTTGTCGATATGCAGGGCGCGCATCTGGGTAAGGTCGATCTGGTTCTGCGCGCTGGGCATATTGTCGATACCCGGCTGGTCGCTACGCCGTTGGCGAGTATCGTGCGTATCGCCTGCGCCAGCCCCGCGTACCTGAAAAGCCGTGGCACGCCGGCCCATCCTCGAGAGCTGAGCGAACATGATGGCCTGGACTGGGACGGGCTGGCGCCAATGTTCGCCTGGCGCTTCGAACTGGACGGGCGCCGCACCACCTATCGCCCCCGGCGCATCCGCATGAGCGCCAATAATGCCGAAGCCCTGCTCTCGGGTGCACTGGCCGGGCTGGGCATCGCTCACCTGCCGACCTGGTTGGCCAGTGAATACCTGGTACGCGGCGAACTGTTGCCGCTGTTTTGCGAAGACGGTTTGCCCAGCCCGGAAACCGCCGGCATCTATGCGCTGCGCCTGGAACAGCAGCCCAATGCTCGCAGCCGGTTGCTGCTCGAATATCTCAAATCCCGTTTCAGCCCGGTGCCGCCTTGGGATCTGGCATTGCAAAGTGGCCTGGTCTGAAGCCGAGGACAACAATTATCTGGCGCATTAAAGATCTGCCCGCTAGATTCCAGCCCAGACATGCTTTTTCGAGACGCCACCATGAGCAAAAACCCTGATCCTTGCGAATCGCTGTTGCTGGACAACCAGCTGTGCTTCGCCCTGCACTCTACTTCATTGCTGATGACCAAGGTCTACAAGCCGCTGCTCCAAGCCATCGGCCTGACCTACCCGCAATACCTGGCCATGATGGTGCTGTGGGAAGAGGATGAATTGACCGTCAGCGAAATCAGCAGCCGCTTGCTGACGGACCCAGGCTCCATGACGCCACTGCTCAAGCGCCTCGAAGCCGAGGGTCTGCTCAGCCGTACCCGCAGCCGCGAAGATGAACGAGTGGTAGTCGTGGAACTGACCGACGCCGGGCGCGCCTTGCAGCAGAAGGCCAAGGATGTTCCGCAATGCATCCTGGGCGCCAGCGGGATGGCGCTGGAGCAATTGCGCAAGCTGCAAGGAGACCTGATCGCGTTGCGCGCCAATCTGCAAACCAGCATCTGACGCAACACACACCTAAAAAAGTGGAAGCTGGCTTGCCTGCGATGGCGGTACATCAGTCAACAATGCATTGACTGACACACCGTCATCGCAGGCAAGCCAGCTCCCACTTTTTGCTCTGCGGTGCCCTCAAATTTTTTAATCAGCCAAAAAGCTGAAAAATTAACTTGCGCACTAAACATTAGCGCTATACATTCACCTCACCAACTACTTGGCGCGCAAATGTTTAGCGCAAAACAACAGAGGAACGCCCCATGCAAACGCTCTATACCGCAGTAGCCACCGCCACTGGCGGCCGTGATGGTCGCGCCGTTTCCAGCGACAATATCCTCGACGTCAAACTGTCGACTCCCAAGGAGTTGGGTGGCGCCGGTGGCCAGGCCACTAACCCCGAACAATTGTTTGCTGCCGGCTACTCCGCCTGCTTTATCGGCGCACTGAAATTCGTTGCCAGCCAGACCAAACGCAAAATCCCGGATGACGCTTCGATCACCGCCCACGTTGGCATCGGCCAGATCCCGGGCGGCTTCGGCCTGGATATCGACCTGCATGTCAGCCTGCCGGGCCTGGCCCAGGATGACGCGCAAAGCCTGGTCGACGCCGCGCACCAGGTCTGCCCATACTCCAACGCCACCCGTGGCAACGTTGATGTGCGCTTGCATGTAACGGTCTGAAAAACAGACGCCCATGAAAAAGCCCGACTCAAGGTCGGGCTTTTCTTCGTATCGCCGGGGCCAGAATTACTTCTTGGCGCGACCTTTGTACGAACCACCTTCACGGGTGTCGATCTCGATCATGTCGCCGATTTCGATGAAGTCTGCAACGCTCAGCTCGGTACCGTTCTTCAGTTTGGCAGGCTTCATCACCTTGCCGGAAGTGTCACCGCGAGCCGAACCTTCGGTGTAGTCAACCTGACGCACGATGGTGGTCGGCAGCTCTACGGAAACCAGGCGATCTTCGAAGAAGATAGCTTCGCAGACGTCTTCCATGCCTTCTTCGATGAACGGCAGAACGGCTTCGATATCTTCAGCGTTCAGCTCGTACATGGTGTAGTCGGTAGTGTCCATGAACGTGTAGGTGTCGCCGCTGATGAAGGACAGGGTCGCTTCTTTGCGGTCGAGGATTACGTCGTCCAGTTTGTCATCGGCGCTGTAGACGATCTCGGTCTTGTAACCGGTCAGCAGGTTCTTCAGCTTGGTCTTCATGATTGCGCTGTTACGACCAGACTTGGTGAACTCAGCTTTCTGAACCAGCCAAGGGTCGTTTTCGAGACGGATCACTGTACCGGGTTTCAGTTCTTTACCAGTTTTCATTGCGTATATCCGAAATTTGGATGGGATTGACAAAAATCAAGGTGGCGTATCATATCCAACTTTCATAAAACTGTACCAGCGCCGTCGCAAGATCGGCCTGCAAGCCTTGTTCCAGACACCACTTCTCAGCGTGCTGGGTGACCTCGGGCCAGTGTTCCAGCAGCATTTTCCAGGACTGAGCCATATCGCCATCAGCGTTCCAGGCTTGCCAAAGCGTGACGACGGCAGCCTTGGCGGCCGGTGAAAGTGCGGCAGTGTACAGTTCCAGGAAGGCATCGAGCTTGTCCAGGTGGATGTCTTCGTCCTGGCGGTAGATGTGCCATAGCATTGGCCTCCCCGCCCACTGGGCACGCACGAACGAGTCTTCGCCACGTACGGCGTTGAATTCGCAGCACCATAGCAATCGGTCATATTGCTCCTGACGCACGAATGCAATGACCTGAACGGTCAGCGTGCCGCGCACCTGAATGTCTCCCGCCGACAAACTGCTCACCCCCAGCCAGCGTTGCACATCCCCCAGAATGCGCCCTTCCGGCACCAGCAAGTGCGTCCTGCGCCCATCGGCTGCCAGCACGTCCAGCCAGCCGGCCAACCCGTCATTCTCATAGGCAAACAGCGACATCAAACGCGCGCCGGCCGTCGGAGCAACGCCCAGGCTTTGCAGGAACTGTTGCTGCTCGGCGGCGTCCTGTTGAAACGCCTGGCGTCGCTCCAACAAGCCGGCTTCACGCAACAGGCCGCCGGTGCCAGGGCGAAACCCGGGGAAGAAAAAGTATTTCTGCACGCCTTTGTACTTCACCGAAGGCAAGCGATGACAACCCACCACCCAGTCTTCAGCGCTGAGGTAATCCAGGTTCATCCACAATGGCATACGCTCACGCTCGGCCATGCAGTCCATGTACTCAGGCGGTAGCTGGCAAGCGAACGCAGCAATCACCACATCGGCCGGGTGCGCGCCTGGCCATTCGGCCGGCCAGTGACGCACTTCGACGCCCTCTTGCCATTGCTGGCCCACCTGCACATCAATGTCCGGGCACATGCGTTCGAAGGCCCGCAGGTCATCGACCCACAAGCGCACGTCACAGCCATGCTCCACCACCAACTGCCGGGCCAGGCGCCAGGTCACGCCGATGTCGCCGTAGTTGTCGACGACACTGCAAAAAATATCCCAGCGGGCTTTCATTCCGGGCTCCATCAATCAAAGGTTCGATTGTCCGCATAAATGCGTGGATGCAGAAGGCTTGATCGCGATTATTCTGCACAGAGGCTGTGCGACAATCACCGTCATGCCGTCAATGCCTGCCAGGAGGCTCTCATGTCTGACCGTCCGTTATCGCTGCTCAAACTCTGCATCGCGATTGCCGCAGGCGTGTGGCTAGGGTTTATCGCCATTGCGCTGACCACCTGGCTGGCGTCTCGCTACCTGTTCCCCCAGAGCCTGGCGCCGGTGGCACAGGCGGTTCAGCAATTGGGCAAACCGGCGATGGTTGAGCCGCAGCCACCGAACCGTCTGTTCGAACAGTACCAACAAAACCTGCAAAAACAGGCACAACAACAGGCCCTGGACCAGGCCCGAAGCAACGCGCGTAACCTGTCCAATCCCAAATGCCAGTTCTGGCTGCAACAAGACCAGAACGCCCCCAATGAAAAGACGCGGGCCAATGTCCTGCAATTCTGCGATTGATGCCAGATACCGCCATGAATAAACACGCCGTGCTCCAGTTGATCCTGGAAAAGCTCACCGTCGACCTCGACATCGTCCAACGCGCCGCGCAGACCGCCTACGAAACCGCGACCCACGAAGAAAACATTGCCGAGAACAAATACGACACCCTCGGCCTGGAGGCTTCGTACCTGGCCACCGGGCAGGCCCGGCGAGTGGAGGAGATCAAGCAATCGCTGGTGCTGTGCCAGCAACTGCAGCTACGTGCATACGATGATCGACGCGGGATAGAGATCGGCACGCTGGTGGGCCTGGAAGACGAGGACGGTCGTCAGCAATGGCTGTTCCTGGCGCCGGATGCAGCGGGTTTGAAAGTGGATGTGGTCGGGCAACCGGTGACCGTCATCACGCCGCGCTCGCCGTTGGGCAAAGGCCTGTTGGGCAAGCGTATCGATGAAGAGGTGGAGATTCTGGTGGCCGGCGCTCGGCAGCACTTTACGGTTACCGAGGCCAGATAACCTACAGGGTCATCGCGGTCAGTGGACGGGCAATTCAACGCCGTCGAACAACTCTTCCAGCTCTTGCTTGTTGTGGCACTGGATCGCCTTGGCCATCACTTCACGGGTCAGGTGCGGTGCGAACTTCTCGATGAAGTCGCACATGAAGCCGCGCAGGAAGGTGCCGCGGCGGAAACCGATCTTGGTCACGCTGGACTCGAACAGTTCGCTGGCATCCAGCACCACAAGGTCTTTGTCCAGGTTGGTGTCGACCGCCATCTTGGCGACGATCCCGACGCCCAGGCCCAGGCGAACATAGGTCTTGATCACGTCGGCATCGGCAGCGGTGAACACCACCTTGGGCGTGAGGCCGCGATGGCTGAACGCTTCGTCGAGCTTGGAACGGCCGGTAAAGCCGAACACGTACGTCACGATCGGGTATTCAGCCAAGGCTTCCAGGGTCAGCTTCGGCAGCTTGGCCAAAGGGTGCCCCTGGGGCACAACCACGCAGCGGTTCCAACGGTAGCAAGGCATCATTACCAGGTCGCCGAACAATTCCAGGGCCTCGGTGGCGATGGCAAAATCGACTGTGCCGTCAGCGGCCATTTCGGCAATCTGCATGGGCGAACCCTGGTGCATGTGCAGCGCTACGTCTGGGTATTGTTTGATGAAATCACGGATCACCGGCGGCAATGCATAGCGCGCCTGGGTGTGAGTGGTGGCGATCGACAAGGTGCCTTTCTTCTCGTTGGAGAACTCCTGGGCGATCTGCTTGATGCTTTCGACTTTACGCAGGATCTCGCCGGCGGTGGTGATGATGCGCTCGCCAGCTGGAGTGACACGGGTCAAGTGTTTGCCGCTGCGTGCGAAGACTTCGACGCCCAACTCGTCTTCGAGCAGGCGGATCTGCTTGCTGATACCAGGCTGCGAGGTATAGAGGCTTTGAGCGGTAGCGGAAACGTTGAGGTCGTGGTGCGCCACTTCCCAGATGTAGCGCAGTTGTTGAAGCTTCATATGAATCCCTCAAAGCAGATAGACGCCACGGGTATCAGCGACGGTATATAACTATATTAAAGGTTTAACGGATAAATCTAGAACTTTTTATCGTTTTTACCGATCAACTATCGTCACTGCGCCGACGCTGCAGCGACGGCACCAGGTAAACCGGCACCGGGGACAACTGCAACACCCGTGCGGCGGTACGCCCAAGGGGGACGGCCACGCCGGTTGCCTGGCTATGACTGCCTACGACCAGCAAGTCGACGGACAGTTTTCGCAACTGGTCGAGAATCACCTCGCAAGGGTCCCCCTGGATAACCTTGACCGAGCGAATCCATTGCAGGTCCTGCTCCCCTTCCTCCCACTCCTCGCGAAAGCTGTCCAGCACGCGCTGTTCAATCGTCGCCATCACCGTGCTCAGCCCCTTGCTCTGCCATTCGCTCAAGGCGGTTTCATCAAGGTAGCTCTGCAACACCGATTCGGCGAACAAGCCAATGGGCTCGACCACGTGGATCACATACAGGTCAGCCTTGAACGTTCGCGCCAGCGCCACTGCATGTTGCATCACATAGGGTGCATACAGACCGAGGTCCGTGGCAAACAGCATCGAGCGAATCATATAACCTCCTGGACTGCCAGGATGGCGGGAATTGAATGAGCTTAGCAGCTAGCTCTCGGTCTGGATTCTCAACTCATTGCTGATGCCATGGGGCACGTGCCCGGTGGCCACTACCTCCCTGGCTTTCTCGCAATGGCCGGCCTGGTCATCGAAAAACACATCGGCGGCAAAGGCTTCCAGAAACGCGGATTTTTCCAGGCCACCGAGGAACAGCGACTCATCCAGGCGGATATCCCACTCGCGCAACGTGCGGATCACGCGTTCATGGGACGGTGCCGAACGTGCGGTGACCAACGCGGTACGGATCGGGCAGGCCTCATCGGCAAACTCGCGTTGCAACAGGTTCAGTGCCGCCAGGAAGCCCTTGAACGGACCGCCGTGCAAAGGCTGGCGCGCCGACTCTCGCTCGCTGGCCTGGAAGGCTGCCAGCCCGCCGGCCTGGTAGACACGCTCGGACTCATCGGAGAACAGCACGGCATCGCCATCGAATGCGATGCGCAGCTCTTCGCTGGAAGCGCGGCGCGGGCCGCCAGACAAAATCGTCGCGGCCGCAAACCCGGCATCGAGGGCGCTGCGCACATCTTCAGCATGGGTGGAGAGAAACAGATGACAACCGAAGGCGGCCAAATAGGGATAGGGACTACGCCCGCCTACGAAAGCGGCGCGGGAAATATCCAGGCCGTAATGCTGGATCGAGTTGAACACCCGCAGCCCGGTATCGGCACTGTTGCGCGACACCAACACCACCTCGACCCGCGCACGCCCCAGGCTGGCATTCAGGCTCAGCAGCTTCTTGACCAGCGGGAAGGCATCGCCAGGCTCGAGGGTTTCTTCCTCGTGCTCGATCTGGTATTTGCGGTAAGCCTCGACCCCTTCAGCCAGATAAACCTTGTGGCTGTCACTCAGGTCGAACAGCGCTCGTGAGGAAATCGCCAGCACCAGTTTGTCAGCCAATCCCTTCACCATGGTGGTTCCCCCCAATCAGCGGTTGTGCCGATCAATAAAACTCAAGGCCTGATAGAGCGCCTGCATGCGTGGCAGTTCGCAACCGGCCGCTTTGGCAGCGGCCAAGGGGCGGGCGTAGATGGCCGCCAGCTCCAGCGGCCGCTTGTGCAGATGGTCGTGGTACATGCTGGGCAGGTAGTCGTCCATGGTTTCTGTCATGGCGAACATCTGCCCAGCGTAACTGGCAGGAATTTCATGCCCGCAGGCATGAGCGCCCTGCACCACCTCGGCCATCAGCGCCTGGATCAACTCGCGGCTGGACTCATCGGCCATCATGGCCGTGGTGCCCGTGCCCAACAACACAGAGAGGCCGTTGAACGGCACGTTCCAGACCAGCTTGTGCCAACGCGCCAGATGCACATTGGCCATGGCCTGGGACTCGATGCCAGCTTGATGAAACAGCCCGGCGCCGGCTTCGACAATCGCCTGTTGCTGCACCTCGTCGTTGGCCGCCGCGCCACTGTGATAGCCCAGGTTGACCCGGCCCAACGCCTGATGCTCGACCACACCGGGGGCCGAGCGGTGCACACCGATGTAGCACAGGCCGCCCAACAGATGCAGCGACGGCGGCAGGTGTTCACGCAGGCTGTCTTCCACATCGAGGCCGTTTTGCAAGAGCACCACTTTGGCGTCCGGCGCCGCCACCTGGGCGATGGTTGGCGCCAGGTCCACATTGCCGGTGGACTTGGTGCCCACCAGTAGCCAGTCGCACGGCGGCATGTCGGCGGCGCTGGCATAGGCCTGCACCGGATGCAGGTGCAGTTGCCCATGCACCGTACTGTTGACGTGCAGGCCATGCCTGCTCACCGCGGCATATTCGCTGCGCAACAAGAAATGCACATCGAAGCCGGCACGCGCCAGCATCAGTCCGTAGTAACCACCAATGGCACCGGTACCGATAATGCCAATGCGTGGCGACGGGGCTGCAACTGCGGTCATGGCAAATCCTCTGGTATTCGATTGAGCGCCTGGTTTACGCATTCGGCGAGGTCGGATGCTGTAAGACGTGTCTGTAATTGCCCAAGGAATTGACCCTCGCACACCAGGAACAACGCCGGCAAATGAAAGATCTGGTAGCGTTCCACCGCACCGCCGTTGTGCCCGGCATCCACCCAGCACACGCGGTCCACCGGCAAGTGCCAGCCAGGCAACTGCTGGCGTGCCCAGCGGCAACTGGCACAACCGACACTGGTGAACACTACCAGCGAAATACCTGGCAATCCCAGCAATTGCTGGTCAATATCCAGGTCGGTCAATTCCAGTTCCTTCACTATACTGCTGCTATTGCCGTCAACTGGACGGCGCTCGGAGTCCGTGTACATGGGTCGTTTTTTACCTCACCCTGATGATGTCGCTGTCGAGTTGATCCAACGTCCCTCTCCCGCCCTGCCCCGCCAACGCCTGCACACTATCGGCCGCGGCGGCGTCGCCTGCAATTGGCCACGTGCCTGGCGCGCCGGCACGGCGGTTGACCTGCGTATCCCTTCCCTGGGGCCCAGCGCCCGTTATCCGGGCTATGTCGCCTGGTGCCGCAAAGTCGAACAGGGCTATCGCATCGGTATTTGCTTTACCGATGAACACGCCTTGTTCGGTGCGCGAATGGGCGAGCAAGTGTGCCAGATCGAGCGTTACTGCCGCCTGCACGAAGATGCCGAGCCAACGCCTGCGCAACTTGAAGCCATGGCCCGTGACTGGGTGTCGCGCCATGCCGGCGAGTTCTCCCATGAGGCGATTGTGCAGCCAGCGCTGGATTAAACCGGGCTTTGCCCATTGTCGCGGGCCCGTGTTACGCGCTAAGGTTCCTCCCCCCTGCATTCAAATCATGCTGTGCCCGCCGCACGGGGATAGCTGGCGGCCGGCACCCGTGACCCTGGCGAGTAACACGATGGCTGATTTACCGATCAATGACCTTAACGTTGAATCCAACGAGACCCTGATCACCCCCGATCAGCTCAAGCGCGAAATCCCCCTGAGCGACGCTGCCCTGCAGACCGTCACCAAGGGCCGCGAAGTCATCCGTGACATTCTCGACGGCACCGACCACCGCCTGTTCGTGGTGATCGGGCCCTGCTCTATCCACGACCTCAAGGCCGCCCACGAATATGCCGAGCGCCTCAAGGTGCTGGCGGCAGAGGTGTCCGACACCTTGTACCTGGTCATGCGCGTGTATTTCGAGAAACCGCGTACCACCGTCGGCTGGAAAGGCTTGATCAACGACCCGTACCTGGACGACTCCTTCAAAATCCAGGATGGCTTGCACATCGGTCGCAAGCTGCTGCTGGACCTGGCTGAAATGGGCCTGCCCACCGCAACCGAAGCCCTCGACCCGATCTCCCCGCAATACCTGCAGGACCTGATCAGCTGGTCGGCCATCGGCGCACGCACCACCGAATCCCAGACGCACCGCGAAATGGCGTCCGGCCTGTCTTCGGCCGTAGGCTTCAAGAACGGCACTGACGGCGGCCTGACCGTGGCGATCAATGCGCTGCAATCGGTCTCCAGCCCTCACCGTTTCCTGGGTATCAACCAGGAAGGCGGCGTGTCCATCGTGACGACCAAGGGCAACGCCTACGGTCACGTGGTGCTGCGTGGTGGCAATGGCAAGCCCAACTATGATTCGGTCAGCGTCGCGTTGTGCGAACAGGCACTGAACAAGGCCAAGATCAAGCCAAACATCATGGTTGACTGCAGTCACGCCAACTCCAACAAAGACCCGGCGTTGCAGCCGCTGGTGATGGAGAACGTTGCCAACCAGATTCTGGAGGGCAACCAGTCGATCATCGGCTTGATGGTCGAGAGCCATTTGAACTGGGGTTGCCAGGCGATTCCAAAAGACTTGGCCGATTTGCAATACGGCGTGTCGATCACCGATGCCTGCATCGACTGGTCCGCCACTGAAACCACCCTGCGCAGCATGCATGCCAAACTCAAGGACGTGTTGCCCCAGCGCAAACGCACCTGAGCCAATACCTGTTTCGCGCACACAAAAACGCCGGGCCAAGCCCGGCGTTTTGTATTGGCAACTGGTCAGTTACAGCTTCGCAGCATGGCGCTGGTGGCGCTCCATATAGCGTTCGACATAGGAGCATGAGGGGATCACCGTGTAGCCAGCCTCTTCGGCAAACTTCAAGGCTTCCTCGGTCAACGCAGCCGCAATGCCTCGCCCCCGCAGTGCGTTGGGCACGAAGGTGCGATAGATATCCAGGGTCTGCTTCCCGAGGTCCATGTAGGTCAGGTAGGCACGATGACCGTCCACATTGGTCTCGAACTGATGACCAGCCTGGTCATGGTGGATGGACAACGCCTCGCTCATCACTACTCCTCGCGGGTCTGAATTAACGACCCTACCTTACCGATGTTTTTCCGGCGAAGGAACATCTACGCCACCCCGTGCCGGTTTCGACAGCGAGAAAACCGTGAGCGCTCACAACCAGCACATAGGGAATAGTAGGCACCAATCCTGAAATTGCTCAAGGCGCACTCGTCATCCCCTGCCGCTGGTGGATATAGAAAGGGCCTCGATCAACCGGTGACCGATAGCCTGAACATTGCCGGCAGTTGAAGCTTGAGACGAACTGGCGCACTTAAAGTCACCTCTAGATGCGCGAAAGATGCCTGCCGCAGTAAAGCCGAGCGCAACCAAAGTGCCCCGCTTCGTTATATAAAATTTCATCTGTTTACAAGGCTTAACACATGCGGGCCGGCCCTTTCAGCCTGGATCCAATGTTCGTCGAGGTGCAAAAATCTGGACAGTTTTCATACAGACCGCCAAAAGATTAGCCAAAATAGATTCGGTACAAGAATTTTTTTTGCTTCTTGCGCAACGTCAGTTTACTTACTACAAGTAATGGGTAGTATGTACGCCGGCTATTAGCTCACTCTGAGAAAGTAGCCATTAAATTGAAAGTCCTTGAAGGGGAACACGATGAACAACGTTCTGAAATTCTCTGCTCTGGCTCTGGCCGCAGTTCTGGCTACCGGTTGCAGCAGCGTCTCCAAAGAAACCGAAGCTCGTCTGACTGCAACTGAAGACGCAGCAGCTCGCTCCCAGGCCCGTGCAGACGAAGCCTACCGTAAAGCTGATGAAGCTCTGGCTGCTGCTCAAAAAGCACAACAGACTGCTGACGAAGCTAACGAGCGCGCTCTGCGCATGCTTGAAAAAGCAAGCCGCAAGTAATAATCCTTCGGGGTTGTTATCAAGCCGATCCATTTATGGGTCGGCTTTTTTTTGCCTTTGATTTGGCGTGTGGGAGATTCTATGGTTGAGGGGCAACCCTCAACCAACTTTTGGTTGATATTCGCTTTGCCCTTTCAGCAGAGCGAACACCACCCGAGCAAGCTTGCGGGCCAGTATTACCAACGCCTGTGTGGT